>NZ_QJRK01000030.1:19223-87326 GCF_003205245.1 Pseudomonas sp. MB-090624
TGTACCTGTGGGAGCGGGCGTGCCCGCGAAGAGGCCAGAACAGGAACGCCTGGTCCCACAGGTCCGGCACCGGTTTCGAAACCTGTGATGTACCTGTGGGAGCGGGCGTGCCCGCGAAGAGGCCAGAACAGGAACGCCTGGTCCCACAGGTCCGGTACCGGTTTCGAAACCTGTGATGTACCTGTGGGAGCGGGCGTGCCCGCGAAGAGGCCAGAACAGGAACGCCTGGTCCCGCAGGTCCGGCACCGGTTTCAAAACCTGTGATGTACCTGTGGGAGCGGGCGTGCCCGCGAAGAGGCCAGAACAGGAACGCCTGGTCCCACAGGTCCGGCACCGGTTTCGAAACCTGTGATGTACCTGTGGGAGCGGGCGTGCCCGCGAAGAGGCCAGAGCAGGAAAGCCTGGTCAGCGGACCAGATGCAGGAACTGCATGTGCCGCTCGTACTGGTCGAGGATGTCGTTGATGATCTGCTCCTTGCTGTAGCCAACCAGGTCGTAGTTCTGGCTGCCTTCGCTCAGGTACACCTCCGCCCGGTAGTAGCGGCGGTTCTTCAACTCCTGCGTGCCCAGCCCACCCAGGGCGAACGATGGCGTGAAGTAGCCACGCATCTGCACCTGGTAAATGAACGGCTGTTCTTCACCATGCCCCACTTTCAGGCTGACGTTGTCGTGGCTTGGGTCATCCTGGGTAATCAGCACCAGGCCTTTTTGCTCGAACACCTCACGCACATCGGCAATCGCCGGACGCACCACATCGTCCATGAAGCGGTACACCTCGTCACGCGACGGGAAGTGCACCGCCTGGCTCAAGCGCTGGCGCCAACCGCCACGGCCGCGGCGTGACTGGGCGAACGGTGCCAGCGAGTGCATTTGCGCGATCTGCCGTTGCGACTCCAGGTAGAACGCCTTGTGCAACCCCCACATCATGCACAGCAAGATCAACGAGAACGGCAGCGAGGTCAGTACCACCGCCGACTTCAGCGAATCGATGCTGCCCGCGAACAGCAGCGCACTGGTGACCAGCGCGGTCATCGCGCCCCAGAAAATGCGCAGCCAGTTCGGCCCGTCCTCATCGGCATCCCCACCGGTGGCCGACAAGGTCGACAGCACCACGGTGCCAGAGTCGGCCGAGGTGACGAAGAACACGAAACTGATGAACACCGTGGTGGCGATCACCACCTTGCTCCAGGGGTAGGTTTCCAGCAGCAGGTACAGGCTCATGGACGGGTTGTCCAAGGCCGACTGGCCCAGCGCGGTCATGCCGTGGTTGATGACCTGGTCCAGGGCACTGTTGCCGAAGATCGACATCCACGCCAGGGTGAAGCCCAGCGGGATCAGCAGCACGCCAAAGACGAACTCGCGGATGGTACGGCCGCGGGAAATGCGCGCAATGAACAAGCCCACGAACGGCGCCCAGGCAATCCACCAGGCCCAGTAGAACACTGTCCAGCCACCCAGCCAGTCGCGGTTCTCACCGTAGGCATACACGTCGAAGCTCTTGCGCGGCAAGGCGCCCAGGTAATCGCCAAGGTTCTGGATGAGGGTGTTGAACAGGTGCTGGGTAGGCCCGGCGAACAGCACGAACAGCAGCAATGCGCAGGCCAGGAACAGGTTGACGTCGCTCATTACCCGCACGCCCTTCTCTACCCCGGCAACGGCTACGGCCACCGCCGCGCCCATCATCAGGGTGATGAGGATCACCTGCACCCACTGGCTGTGGCTGATGCCGAACAGGTAATCCAGGCCGGCGTTCAGGTGCAGCACGCCAAAGCCCATGTCGGCGCCCAGGCCGAACACGGTGGCGATGATGCCGAAGCCGTCCACCGCATAACCGATCGGCCCGTTGATGCGCTTGCCGATCAGCGGGTACAGCGCCGAACGCAGCGCCAGCGGCAGGTTATGGCGGTAGGCGAAGTAGGCCAGCGCCATGCCGACGAAGGCGAACACGCCCCAGCCATGCAACCCCCAGTGCAGGAACAGGATCTGCATGGCCTGGCGCCCGGCCTCGGCAGTGCCCGCTTCGCCTTGGGGCGGCTGCAGCATATGGGTCAGCGGTTCGGACACACAGAAGAAGAACAACGTAATGCTGATGCCAGCCGCAAACAGCATGCCGGCCCATGACAGGTAACTGAACTCGGGCTCGTCGTGGTCGGCACCGAGCTTGATCTTGCCGTAGCCGGACAAGGCGGTGACCACCACGAAGACCAGGTACAGCGTCATTGCCAACATGTAGTACCAGCCGACCGTATTGGCCGCCCAGTTCTGCGCCGCCAGCAACCAGTCGCCTGCGGTTTGCGGGTTGGAGATGACCACCAGGCCGAAAATGAGGATGAAGCTTGCCGCAAAGTAGAACACCGGCGGGTTCATGCGGATCTTGCTGTTGGAAAGGGATGGGGTCGGTGCACTCATGGGGCAGGCACCTCGTCAAAAGACGTGAGGTTCGGAATGAACGGGTTCAGCAAAGGAATCCTCCTGTTGAACACCGGCAGCGGACCAGCGTTTTTCATTGAACAAGCGTTCAAGTTAAACATGGATCGGTGTTCAATGCGAATTGGGGCGCCGACTGGCGCGCTTCTGGCCCGGCCTTTTCGCGGGTGAACCCGCGCCTGGCGCGCACATCGGTCGCTCGCTGTGCGGTCCTTGTAAGAGCCCGTTTCACCTTGAAAAGTGCCGGTGCACGCCAGGCAAATTTCAGGTCAATGCTTGTCTTGGCAATCCAACTGCAAGTTGGCCTGGGTGATGTTGCTGTCGGCTGGCACACTGCGGGTCAGCCACACGTTGCCGCCAATGGTCGAGCCTTTACCGATGGTGATGCGCCCCAGTACCGTGGCGCCGGCATAGATCACCACATCGTCTTCGACGATTGGGTGGCGTGGCAGGCCTTTGTGCAAGGTGCCCGACTCGTCGCTTGGGAAACGCTTGGCGCCAAGGGTCACAGCCTGGTAGATACGCACGCGCTCGCCGATGATCGCGGTTTCGCCGATGACCACCCCCGTACCGTGGTCGATGAAGAAACTCGGCCCGATCTGCGCGCCAGGGTGAATGTCGATACCGGTGGCTGAATGCGCCAGTTCCGAACTGATGCGCGCCAGCAGTGGCAGGCCTGCCCGGTACAGATGGTGCGCCAGGCGGTGGTGGATGATCGCCAGGATGCCCGGGTAGCACAGCAGTACCTCATCGACGCTACGGGCCGCCGGGTCGCCGTGGTAGGCAGCCAGCACATCGGTGTCGAGCAACACCCGCAGCGCTGGCAAGGCTGCCGCGAAATCCTGTACCAGCCTCAGCGCGTGAGCATCCACACCGGCCAGCTCGGCCTGGCTTTGCCGGGCGGCGTAACGCAGCTCCAGGCGGGCCTGGGCCAGCAAGGCGGTCAGGGCGGCATCGAGGGTGTGGCCCACGTAGAAATCTTCACTTTCTTCGCGCAGGTCGACCGGGCCCAGGCGCATAGGGAACAGCGCACCACAGAGTTGCTCGAGGATCTGCCGCATCGCCTCGCGCGACGGCAGCTCGCGGCCACCCTGCTCGCCGCTGCTGCGGCCATTGCGGGTGCGCCACTGCTCACGCGCGCCGCGCAGGCCGGTTACGATGCTCTGCAACTGCCAGCGCCCGGATAATGGTTGTTCGCTCACGGTTTTCTCCTGCCGTATAGGCCATCGGGTTGTTTCGCCATGCCCGCGAAAGGGCCGGGCGTGCCTGCGTGCAATCCACTCTACGGCAAATCCGCCTCTTGGAAAAAACTACGCTTTATTCCATCCTGCGCCCTGTCGGGCACACCCTGCGGTGACGGCGCAGGCAACCTCGCCTACCCTCAAAGCAATCACGCTCTGATAACGAACAAAATGGAAATAACAAAATAATTTTTTATTATTTCCAGGCCTAAAAAGCCAACTCTATAGTCGCCACCCTCTCCCTACACAACACGCGCGGGGCTCTGCCATGTCGAAGTTCGCCAAACCGCTACTCAATGCCAGCCTGGCCCTTGTGCTGGGTGCTGGTCTGCTCGGCCAGGCCTTCGCCGGCGAAGAGCTGAAAACCATTCAGGAAAAAGGCGTGATCAACGTCGGCCTCGAAGGCACCTACCCGCCGTTCAGCTTTCAGGATGAAAACGGCAAGCTGACCGGTTTCGAAGTCGAGCTCTCCGAACTGCTGGCCAAAGAGCTGGGGGTCAAGGCCAAGATCCAGCCAACCAAGTGGGACGGTATCCTCGCCGCGCTGGAGTCCAAACGGCTGGACATCGTGGTCAACCAGGTGACCATTTCGGAAGAACGCAAGAAGAAGTATGACTTCTCCGAGCCTTACACCATCTCCGGCATCCAGGCGCTGATCCTCAAGAAGAAGGCCGAGCAGCTGAATATCAACGGTGCGCAGGATCTGGCCGGCAAAAAGGTCGGCGTGGGTCTGGGCACCAACTACGAGCAGTGGGTGAAACAAGACGTACCGAAAGCCGAAGTGCGCACTTATGAAGACGACCCGAGCAAATTCGCCGACCTGCGCAACGGCCGCATCGACGCCATCCTGATCGACCGCCTGGCGGCGCTGGAATACGCGCAGAAAGCCAAGGACACAGAACTGGCCGGCCCTGCCTTCTCGCGCCTGGAAAGCGGCGTGGCTCTGCGCAAGGGCGAGCCTGAACTGTTGGCGGCCATCAACAAGGCCATCGACAAGCTCAAGGCTGACGGCACGCTGGCCAAGCTGTCGGAAAAATATTTCGGTGCCGATGTCACTAAATGATCGCCGAAAGCCTGCAACTCGTAGCCGACTCCGCGCCCTTCCTGCTCAAGGGCGCGGGTTACACCGTACTGCTCAGCGTGGGCGGCATGTTCTTCGGCCTGGTGCTGGGCTTTGCCCTGGCGCTGATGCGGCTGTCTAAGATATTGCCGCTCAACTGGCTGGCGCGGATCTATGTGTCGTTCTTTCGCGGCACGCCGCTGCTGGTGCAACTGTTCGTGATCTATTTCGGCATGCCGCAGATCGGGATCGAACTCGACCCGATCCCGGCCTCGCTGATTGGCCTGTCGCTGAACATGGCGGCTTACATCTGCGAAATCCTGCGCGCGGCGATTTCATCGATTGACCGTGGCCAATGGGAAGCTGCGGCCAGCATCGGCATGACCCGGGTGCAGGCCATGCGCCGGGCGATCCTGCCCCAGGCCCTGCGCACCGCCCTGCCACCGCTGGGCAACAGCTTCATTTCGCTGGTCAAGGACACCGCCCTGGCAGCCACCATCCAGGTACCCGAGCTGTTCCGCCAGGCCCAGCTGATTACCGCACGCACCTTCGAAGTGTTCACCATGTACGTGGCGGTGGCGGTTATCTACTGGGTGCTGTGCAGCATCCTCGCGCACTTCCAGAACCGTATGGAAGCGCGGGTCAACCAGCATGACCAGGAGCATTGAGCATGATTGAAGTCAAAGGCCTGACCAAGCGGTTCAAGGGCCAGACCGTGCTCAACGGCATTGACCTGACCGTACAGCCCGGCGAGGTGGTGGCCATCATCGGCCCCAGCGGCTCGGGCAAGACCACCTTCCTGCGCTGCCTGAACCTGCTGGAAACGCCCGACGCCGGGCAGATAAAGATCGGCGCCATCAGCATCGATGCCAACCGCCCACTGGGGGGGCAGCAAAGTGCGATCCGCCGGTTGCGCCAGCAGGCCGGGTTCGTGTTCCAGAACTTCAACCTGTTCCCGCACCGCACAGCCTTGGAAAACGTGATCGAGGGGCCGGTGATCGTCAAGAAGACCCCGCGCGAACAGGCTGTCGAACTGGGCCGCCGCTTGCTGGCCAAGGTTGGCCTGGCGGGCAAGGAAGATGCCTACCCGCGTCGCCTGTCCGGTGGCCAGCAGCAGCGGGTGGCCATCGCCCGCGCCTTGGCCATGGAGCCCGAGGTGATTCTGTTCGACGAGCCGACCTCGGCGCTGGACCCGGAACTGGTGGGTGAAGTGCTGGCGACCATTCGCGGCCTGGCGGAAGAAAGGCGCACCATGGTCATCGTCACCCACGAAATGAGCTTTGCCCGGGACGTGGCTAACCGGGTGATCTTCTTCGACAAAGGCGTGATCGTGGAGCAAGGCGAGGCCAAAGCGCTGTTTGCGGCGCCGAAGGAAGAGCGTACCCGGCAGTTCTTGCGCAAGTTCCTTGGGACTGCTGCTTCCGAGTAGGCCTGCTCTGGGCCCTTCGCGGGCTCGCCCGCTCCCACAGGGTTAACGCTGTGGGAGCGGGTTCATCCGCGAAGAGGTCGGCGTAGCCGCGGAAATCTCTCCTTCTATATATATTCCAAAGAGTTAGTTCATTAAATTTTTATAAAGCTTTAGGGTATATCAACCGGACCACCGGACCAGCACACGTTCGCCGCGACCAGCTGTAGCGGCTTTACTTTTCGCGAGGTCAGGAATGGTCAGCATCACAATTTCCCCAGTGCGTAACGCCAGGGCATTGAGTACAGCCAAGGAGCGGTACTGATGTCCAGCCAACCCAACAGCCTATTACACAGCGATCTCGACAGCGCTCCCCCGTTGCTGCCAGCCAAGGTGTTGCGCAACGACGCCGAAGCCTTGCAAGCGGCACGCGAACTGGCCGAGGTCGCCCGCGAGCATGCCGCCCGCCGCGACCAGCAACGCAAGCTGCCATGGGCCGAGGTCGAGCTGTTCACCCGCAGCGGGCTGGGTAGCATCAGCGTACCCAAGGCCCACGGTGGCCCCGATGTTTCGTTCGCCACCATCGCCGAAGTGTTCCGCCTGATCAGCGCCGCCGACCCGGCCCTGGGGCAGATCCCGCAGAACCAGTTCGGCATCCTGCAATTGCTGCGCCTGACGGCAAGCGAAGCGCAACAGGCGTTTGTTTTCCGCAGCGTGCTCGAAGGCTGGCGCATCGGCAATGCCGGGCCCGAGCGCGGCAGCAAGGACACCCTCACGCTCACCGCGCGTATCACCCGCAACGGCGACGGTTATCGCATCAGTGGCGAGAAGTTCTATTCCACCGGCGCCCTGTTCGCCCATTGGGTGGCGGTCAAAGCCCTGGACGACGACGGCCGTCAGCGCCTGGCGTTCGTACGTAGAGGCAGCCCGGGGTTGCGCATCGTCGATGACTGGTCCGGGTTTGGCCAGCGCACCACCGCCAGCGGCACGGTACTGCTGGACCAGGTGCCGGTGGAGGCGGCGCTGGTGATCGACAACTGGCGCCAGCGCGATATACCCAATACCCAGGGCGCGGTCTCGCAGTTGATCCAGGCAGCAATCGATGCAGGTATCGCTGAAGCGGCCATCGAAGATGCGATCAAGTTCGTTCGCGAGAAGTCGCGGCCTTGGGTCGACGCCAATGTCGAGCGCGCCAGCGACGATCCTTACGTGATCGCTGACGTCGGGCGCCTGAAGCTTGAACTGCATGCGGCGCAAGCGTTGCTGCGCAAGGCCGCGCAGGTGCTTGACGAGGTCAGCGCCGCGCCCGTGGATGCCGCGAGCGCGGCGCGCGCGTCCATTGCGGTGGCCGAAGCCAAGGTGCTGACCACTGAAATTGCCCTGCAGGCCAGCGAAAAGCTGTTCGAGCTGGCTGGCAGCCGCGCCACCCTTGCCGAATTCAACCTCGACCGCCACTGGCGCAACGCCCGGGTGCACACGCTGCATGACCCGGTGCGCTGGAAGTACCACGCGGTTGGGGCTTACCACCTTAACGGGACCTTGCCCGCGCGGCATTCCTGGATCTGAATTCAATGGCCTTGGGGGCTGCTTTGCAGCCCATCGCGACACAAGGCCGCTCCTACCCGTGGCGCGGACCGGCATGGAACCGCGTATCCCTGCAGGAGCGGCCTTGTGTCGCGATGGGCCGCATAGCGCTCCCAAGGCCCGGAGAAACCCATGACCATCAGAATCATCACCAGCGACACCCAAGCCCTGCATGTCGCCGACGAAATCGCCCAACAACTGCGCCGCGACAGCGCCCTGCGCGACCGCGAACGCCGGCTGCCGCACAGCGAACTGGACCTGTTCACCCGCTCCGGCCTGTGGGCCATCAGTGTGCCCAAGGCCTTCGGCGGCGCTGGCGTTTCCAACGTCACCCTGGCCAAGGTCATCGCCCGCATCGCCCAGGCCGACGGCTCGCTGGGGCAGATCCCACAGAATCATTTCTACAGCCTGGAAGTACTGCGGGTAAACGGCAGCCCCGAACAACAGAAGCGGCTGTATGGCGAAGTACTGGCCGGCCGCCGTTTCGGCAATGCCCTGGCCGAACTGGGTACCAAGACCGCCAACGAACGCACCACCCGCCTGAGCCGTGACGGTGACGGCTTTCGCATCAATGGCCGCAAGTTCTACGCGACTGGCGCCATCTACGCCCAGCGTATTCCCACGTCGGTGGTCGATGAACAGGGCGTGCAGCACCTGGTGTTCGTGCCGGCCGATAGCCAGGGCGTGCAGGTGATCGACGACTGGAGCGGCTTCGGTCAGCGCACCACCGGCAGCGGCTCGGTCCTGTTGGACAACGTTTACGTCAGCGCAGCGGACGTGGTGCCTTTCCAGACCGCCTTCGAGCGCCCCACCCCGGTCGGCCCGCTGGCGCAGCTTCTTCACGCCGCCATCGACACCGGCATCGCCCGCGCCGCCTACGAGGATGCCCTGCACTTCGTGCGCACCCGCAGCCGACCATGGGTCGACGCAGGCCTGGACAAGGCAAGCGATGACCCACTGACGCTGAAAAGCTTCGGCCACCTGGCGATCCGCCTGCACGCGGCCGAAGCCCTGCTGGAACGCGCTGGCGAATACCTCGACCGCGCCCGCAACGACAGCACCGCCGACACCGTCGCCGCGGCGTCCATCGCCGTGGCCGAAGCGCGTGCCATCAGCACGGAAATCGCGCTTGCCGCCGGCACTGCCCTGTTCGAGCTGAGTGGGAGCCAAGCGACGCTGGCCGAGCACAACCTCGACCGCCATTGGCGCAACGCCCGCGTGCACACCTTGCACGACCCGGTCCGCTGGAAATACCACGCCATCGGCAATTACTACCTCAACGACGTCAACCCGCCACGCCGGGGGACCCTCTGATGGCCAAGCATATCCTGCTCAATGCCTTCAACATGAACTGCGTAGGGCACATCAACCACGGCCTGTGGACCCACCCACGGGACACCTCGACCCAGTACACCAGCCTGGAGTACTGGACCCAGCTCGCACGCCTGCTGGAGCGCGGCCTGTTCGATGGGCTGTTCATCGCCGATATCGTCGGTACCTACGATATCTATGGGCAATCGCTGGACGTCACCCTCAAGGAGGCCATCCAGTTGCCAGTCAATGACCCCTTGCTGCTGGTTTCGGCCATGGCCGCCGTCACTCGCCACCTGGGTTTTGGCCTTACCGCCAACCTGACCTACGAGGCGCCGTACCTGTTCGCCCGACGCCTATCCACCCTGGACCACCTGAGCCAGGGCCGGGTTGGCTGGAACATCGTCACCGGTTACCTCGACAGTGCCGCCCGGGCCATGGGCCTGGCACAGCAACCCGAACATGACCGCCGCTACGACCAGGCCGACGAATACCTGCAGGTGTTGTACAAGCTGCTGGAGGGCAGCTGGGCCGACGACGCGGTGGTCGCTGACCGCGAGCAGCGCATCTATGCCCGCCCCGACAAGGTGCGCAAAGTGCAGCACCATGGCGAGTTCTACAAGGTCGACGGCTACCACCTGTGCGAGCCCTCGCCGCAGCGCACCCCGGTACTGTTCCAGGCAGGCAGTTCGCAACGCGGCCTGGGCTTCGCCGGGCAACATGCCGAATGTGTGTTCATCAGCGCTCAGGACAAGACCGGAGCCCGCGCCCAGGTCGAGCAGGTACGCGCGGCTGCCTCGGCTGCCGGGCGCGACCCACAGGCGGTCAAGGTATTCATGGGCATCACGGTGATCGTCGCGGCGACCGAGCAACAGGCCCAGGCCAAGCATGCCGAGTATCTGCAGCACGCCAGCGCCGAGGCCGGCGTCGCACATTTTGCGGCCTCGACCGGCATTGACTTCGCGGCCTATGCACTGGACGAGCCGATCCCCTTCAGCCAGGGCAACGCCATTCAGTCAGCCACGCGCCAGTTGCAGGGCAACGCCTGGACCCGCCGGCGCCTGTTGCAACAGCACGCGCTGGGCGGGCGCTACGTGAAGGTGGTCGGCGACCCCGAGCAGGTCGCCGAACAGTTGATCGCCTGGCTCGACGAGACCGGCCTGGACGGCTTCAACCTGACCCGCACCGTCACCCCGGAGAGCTTTGAAGACTTCATCGACCTGGTCGTTCCTCAACTGCAACAACGCGGCCGCTACAAGACCGCGTACGCCGAGGGCACCCTGCGCCAGAAACTGTTCCAGGCCGACCACCCGCACTTGCCCGCCGACCACCCTGGTTCGGCTTACCGCTTTACCCGCACCCCTACCCCTGCACCGACTGGAGCCCTGCACCATGCTTGAAAAACTGTTCCGGCCCGTCGTGGCCATCGCCCTGTCCCTCGGCCTGTGCGCCACTGCCCAGGCCGCCGAACCCCTGAAGATCGGCACTACCTCGGCCTTTGCGATCCCACTGGAAGCCGCCGTGGAAGAAGCCCACAAGCAAGGCCTGGAGGTGAAGCTGATCGAGTTCAGCGACTGGATCGCGCCCAATGTCAGCCTCAACAGCGGCGACATCGACGTGAACTACTTCCAGCACATCCCGTTCCTGGAGAATGCCAAGGCGGCTGCGGGCTTCGACCTGGTGCCCTATGCACCGGGCATCATCAACAACGTGGGGCTGTACGCGAAAAAGTACAAAAGCTTCGCCGACCTGCCTGAAGGGGCGAGCGTGGCCATCGCCAACGACCCGATCAACAGTGGCCGCGGCCTGCAACTGCTGGCCAAGGCCAGGTTGATCACGCTCAAGCCGGGGGTTGGCTACAAAGCCACCGAGGACGACATTGTCGCCAACCCGAAAAAGCTGAAGATCCTGCAAGTCGAAGCCGTGCAGCTGGTGCGTGCCTATGACGACGCCGACCTGGTGCAGGGGTACCCGGCATACATTCGCCTGGCCAACAGCTTCGATGCCAGTTCAGCGCTGCTGTTCGACGGTCTGGAAAACAAGGAGTACGTGATTCAATTCGTGATTCGCCCGCAGAGCAAAAACGACCCACGCCTGGCACAGTTCGTCGACATCTACCAACATTCGCCTGCCGTACGCGCAGCGTTGGACAAGGCTCACGGCAAGCTGTACCAGGCCGGTTGGGAAGGCTGACATGAGCCAGGCCAGCGCATTCAAGGCGCCCACCCCCCAACCGCGAGCGTCAACGGCCAGGGAGCACGCCCTGCACCCGGAAATCAATCAAGCCCATGTACGCTTCATCGGCCTGGGCAAGACCTACCCTGGGCAGGCGCAACCCGCCTTGCACGGCATTGACCTGAACATTCGCCAGGGCGAAGTGTTCGGCATCATCGGCCGCAGCGGCGCCGGCAAATCTTCGTTGCTACGCACCATCAACCGCCTGGAACGCCCCAGCCACGGCCGGGTACTGATCGACCAGGTGGACATCGCGGCGTTCGATGACGACCAGCTGGTGGCGCTGCGCCGGCGTATCGGCATGATCTTCCAGCATTTCAACCTGCTGTCGGCGAAGACGGTGTGGCAGAACGTCGAGCTGCCCTTGAAGGTGGCGGGCGTGGCCAAGGGCGAGCGACAACGCAAGGTCCGGGAGCTGCTGGCACTGGTCGGCCTGCAGGAGAAACACCACGTGTACCCCGCGCAATTGTCAGGCGGGCAGAAACAGCGCGTGGGCATTGCCCGGGCACTGGTGCATGACCCCGAGATCCTGCTGTGCGACGAAGCCACCTCCGCGCTGGACCCGGAGACCACGGCCTCGATCCTGGAACTGCTGCGCGATATCAACCGGCGCCTGGGCCTGACCATCGTGCTGATTACCCACGAGATGGCGGTCATCCGTGATATCTGCCACCGGGTGGTGGTGCTGGACCGCGGCGAGGTGGTCGAGCAGGGCGAAGTCTGGCGTGTCTTCGGCGCCCCTCACCACGAGGTCACCCGAACCCTGCTTGCGCCGCTGCAAGCGCGGCTGCCTGCGGCGCTGCAAGCCAGCCTGCAGGCCCACCCCACAAGCCGTGACTGCGCCGTGGTATTGCAACTGAGTGTACTTGGCGAGCCTGAACTTTCTGCCCTGTTCCACGACCTGGGCGGTCGCGTGCGCTTGCTACAGGGCGGCGTGGCGACCATTGGCGAGCACGCCCTGGGCCAGTTGATCCTGTCGGTGCAGCACGCACCGCACGATACCCAACAATTGCTGCAACGCGCCCGCCGTTGGGCGGACAACGTGGAGGTGCTGGGCCATGTGGTTTGATCGTCTGCTGGAAGGCTTGCTCGATACCCTGCTGATGGTTGGCGTGTCGTCGCTTATCGCCCTGCTGCTGGGGGTACCCCTGGCACTGCTGCTGGTCACCAGCGGCAGGGGTGGCATATTCGAGGCAGCCTTGCTGAACCGGGTACTGGGCGCCTTCGTCAACCTGTTCCGCTCAATCCCGTTCCTGATCCTGATGGTCGCGCTGATCCCGTTCACCCGGCTGGTGGTGGGTACGACCTATGGTGTGTGGGCGGCGGTTGTCCCGCTGACCATCGCCGCCACGCCGTTCTTTGCCCGGATCGCCGAGGTCAGCCTGCGCGAAGTCGACCATGGCTTGGTGGAAGCCGCGCAGGCCATGGGTTGCCGGCGCTGGCACATTGTCTGGCATGTGTTGTTGCCCGAAGCGTTGCCGGGCATTGTCGGCGGTTTCACCATCACCTTGGTGACCCTGATCAACTCCTCGGCCATGGCCGGGGCGATCGGTGCCGGAGGGCTAGGCGACATCGCCTACCGGTATGGCTACCAGCGCTTCGACAGCCAGATCATGCTGACCGTGATCGCCATGCTTGTGGCGCTGGTGGCGTTGATCCAGCTGGGTGGCGACCGATTGGCAAAAGGCTTGAACAAGCGTTGAGTTTTTCGCGGCCCAACCCGCGAAGAGGCACTCAACCCCAGCGCAAATCGGCAGCCGGCACCGGCCGCCCGAACCAGTACCCCTGCCCCAGCTGGCACTGCTCCTGCAGCAGGAAGGCGGCCTGCTCTGCCTGCTCGATACCCTCGGCATGCACCTGCATGCCCATGCTGCGGGCCAGGGCGATGATCACCCGCACGATCGCGATGTCATCCTCATCCAGCGGCAACCCGGCAACGAAGCCCTGGTCGATTTTCAGCTTCTGAACGGGCAAACGCTTGAGCCGCAGCAGCGAAGAATAGCCGGTGCCGAAGTCATCAATGGCCAGGGTCACGCCAAGCTCACGTAAGCGGTGAAGTTGCTCCAGCGCCACCTCCGGGTCTTCCATCACAGCGCTTTCGGTCACTTCCAGCTCCAGCAAGGCGGGGGCCAGGCCGGTGTCGTGCAGGACGTCGGCCACTTGCCGGTACAACTCATGCTGGCCAAACAGCCGGCTGGAGATGTTCACCGCCACGAACGCCAATTGCCGGCCTTGCGCCTGCCACTGCACCATTTGCCGGCAGGCCTGGCGCAGCACCCAGGCATCGATCTCGGCAATCAGGCCGGTACGCTCGGCGATCGGGATGAACTCGCCCGGCGGCACCAGGCCGCGCTGCGGATGCTGCCAGCGCACCAACGCCTCGACCCCGACCAGGCTGCCGGTCGCCAGGTCGTGGACTGGCTGGAAAAACACCCGCAGTTCGTCGTGCTCCAGTGCGCGGCGCAACTCGCCCGCTGTTTCAACCCGGTGCTGGGCGTGGGCCGTCAGTTCTTCGGTGTACAGCGCATAGCAGGCTCGCCCATTGCCCTTGGCCTTGTACAACGCCGAATCGGCGTTGCGCAGCAACTGTTCGGCACACAAGGCATCGCTGGGGAACAGGCTGATACCGGCACTGACACTGATGAACAACCGATGGCCATCGAACAGGAACGGCTCGCGCATGCGCTCGATGATGCCCTGCGCCAGTTTGCCTGCCTGGCCGACTTGCTGGCAGCCTTCGGCCAGCACGCCGAACTCGTCACCGCCCAGCCGGGCCAAGGTCACACCATTGCCCAGTATCTTGCCCAGGCGCTCCCCCACCAGCCTCAGCAACTGGTCACCGATGGTGTGGCCAAGGCCATCGTTGATGCTCTGGAAGTGGTCCAGGTCCAGCAGCAGCAGGGCGCACCCACGCTTGTTGGCCTGCGCCGCGGCCAGGGCCTGCTCGACGCGGTCGTTGAACAGCAAGCGGTTGGGCAGGCCGGTCAGCGGGTCGTGGTGGGCCAGGTAGGCCAGTTCCTGCTCCGAATGCTTGATCGCGCTGATGTCACTGAACACGGCCACGTAATGGCTCAGCTCACCCTCGTCATCGTGAATAGCGCAGATGGTCTGCCATTGCGGGTAGATTTCGCCGCTTTTGCGCCGGTTCCAGATTTCGCCGCTCCACTCGCCCTTTTCAGCCAGGGTGGCGTAGACCTGCTGGTAGAAGGCCTGGCCATGGCGGCCCGACTTGAACTTGCTCGGGCGCTGGCCGATCACCTCGTGCTGCTGGTAACCGGTAATGCGCATGAAGGCACGGTTGACGTGCACGATCAGGCCCTGGCGGTCGGTTACCAGCACCCCTTCCAGGGTACTGTCGAACACCGCGGCGGCCATGCGCAGGCGTTCCCGGTCTTCGCAGCGCAACCGCGCGCCATGGCCGATGAAATGCAGCAGCCGCACCCTGGACAGATAAATCAGCAAGGCACTGCACAGCACCCACACCACCACGTTGATCTGCCGCCCCACGGTCAATGCCAGGGGGTCGTCGGTCATGCTCTGCAGCATCACCTCGGCCAGCACCAGCCAGAGGATCGAGAGCACCACATAGAGCGCGGCCATGCGCAAGGCGTCGCGAACGGAAACAGACATGTCGGGTGGGATAGCCCATTGAAAAGAAAGGGGCATTATAAAGGCTGAAACATGTCGTGACCTCCTGTCTGAACAGTTGACTGGTTTTATTTCCCCACCAAGGGATAATCGACCCTTCCCCCCGCATTTCGAGGGCATTTACATCTATGTGGTACAACGGCCTGCTCGACTTGTCGGCCTGGCAACTGGTCGGCATCACCCTGTTGATGACCCACGTGACCATTGTCAGCGTCACGGTCTACCTGCATCGCTACTCTGCGCACCGAGCCCTTGAGCTCAACGGCGCGCTCAAGCATTTCTTCCGCTTCTGGCTGTGGCTGACCACGGCGCAGAACACCCGCGAGTGGACGGCGGTCCACCGTAAGCACCACGCCAAGTGCGAAACACCCGACGACCCGCACAGCCCCGTGCACAAAGGCCTGAGCACGGTGTTGCGCAAAGGCGCCGAGCTGTATCGTGAAGAGGCCCGCAACCCAGACACCCTGCGCATCTACGGCAAGAACTGCCCTGATGACTGGATCGAGCGCAACCTTTACTCGCGTTACAAACTGGGCGGCATCGCGTTGATGGCCGTGATCGACCTGCTGCTGTTCGGCACCCTCGGTATCACCATCTGGGCGGTCCAGATGATGTGGATCCCGTTCTGGGCTGCCGGTGTCGTCAACGGCCTGGGCCACGCGTTCGGCTACCGCAACTTCGAATGCCGTGACGCGGCCACCAACCTGGTGCCATGGGGCATCGTGATCGGCGGTGAAGAGCTGCACAACAATCACCACACCTACCCCAATTCGGCCAAGCTGTCGGTCAAGCGCTGGGAGTTCGACATGGGTTGGGCGTGGATCCGTCTGTTCTGCCTGCTGCGCCTGGCCAAGGTGCAGCGTGTGGCGCCGATCGCCCATCGGGTGGAAGGCAAAGGTAGCCTGGACATGGACACCGCCATGGCGATCCTCAACAACCGCTTCCAGATCATGGCCCAGTACCGCAAATTGGTGATCGCCCCGCTGGTCAAGCTGGAACTGGCGCGTGTCGACGCCTCGGTGCGCCACCACTTCCGCCGTGCCAAGCGCCTGCTGTCCCGTGAAACCAGCCTGCTCGAAGACCGCCACCATGTGCGCATCGAATCGATGCTTGCGCACAGCCAGGCCCTGAAGACCATCTACGAAAAGCGCCTGGCCTTGCAGCAGATCTGGGCCCGCACCAGCGCCAACGGCCATGACATGCTGGCCGCCATCAAGGACTGGGTACACGAAGCCGAAACCAGTGGTATTCAAGCCCTGCGCGACTTCGCGGCACAGCTGAAAACCTATTCCCTGCGCCCGATCGGCGCCTGATCGCCGTTAATCGGCACGCCCCAGCATGGGGCGTGCCAGCTGGAACTTACCCACCTCGCCCCCACTCAAACCCCGCACATCGCCCGCGTGGCGGGCAGGATGCTGGCCGCACGCTTTCACGTCGAGACTCGCTACGTGCACATGGCCAAGAATATTCCAATGACATCGCCGGGCCCGGTACCACCGGGAGCCGCCCGCACTTTACTGGCGCTCCTTCATGCGCAAGGTGAAGTCGCCCGCCTGAGCGAACGCGAACAGCTGTTCAGCTCGTTGCTCGAGAGTGTCAACGCGGTGCTCTGGGCCTTCGATTGGGAAACACGCGAAGTGCTGTACGTAAGCCCCGCCTACGAGCGCATCTTCGGCCGCCCGGCCAGCCTGGTACTGGCCGACTTCAACGAGTGGCGCGACAGCATCTACCCCGACGACCTGGAATACGCCGAGCGCAGCCTGGCCCAGGTGCTGCTCAAAGGCGCGGTCGAGGACCGCGAGTACCGTATCATCAATGCCGACGGGCAAGTGCGCTGGTTGAGCGACAAGTGCTACATCAACCAGCAGCATGACGGCGACCGCGTGATCATCGTCGGCATTGCCGAAGACATCACCGAGAAAAAGCAGCTGGAAGGCGAGTTGCAGCGCCTGGCCACCATTGACGTACTGACCCAAAGCAGCAACCGCCGGCACTTCTTCGAATGCGCCCAAGCGGCGTTTGACAGCGCCCGGGAAAACGGCACGCCGTTGGCCTTCCTGTTACTGGACATCGACGACTTCAAACAGATAAACGACAGCTATGGCCACCAGGAAGGCGACCAGGTGCTGCAGCACATCGCCGACAGCGGCAAGGCCGTGTTGCGCCGTGGCGACCTGTTCGGGCGTATTGGCGGCGAGGAGTTCGCGGCAGTCTTCCCAGGGTGCAATGCCGAGCTGGCCGGGCAGATAGCCGAGCGGCTGCAGCGGCAGATTCAGCGTTTGAGCTTCAGCCACGGGGCGCACACTTACGGGGTAACGGTGAGCCAGGGGCTTACCGGGTTGACCGCTGAAGATGTGGCGTTGGACAGCCTGTATGCCCGCGCCGATGCGGCGATGTACCAGGCCAAGCGGCAGGGCAAGAACCAGATCGTGCGCGGTTGAACCCCCTTACGCCTGCCCGGCTCAAGGAGCATCGTCGGCTTGTATCGGGCCTTCAGCCGCGGGCTGCGAACTGGTTTCGGGGTTCTCCACCTTGCGCAACCGGGTCAGCTCCGGCAAGCCCATCTTCAGCAAACGCGCCGTCTTGCCACTGGCAATCTTCGCCAGCCCCTGCCCAGCCGGTAGCCGCGCCAACTGCCCGGCCAGGTTCATGGCCAGAATATCGCGCGAGTACACCCCGCCACCGAGTTGATAGATCGCCGCGATCAGCTCGCGTAAAGCCAACGGCAAGCGCCAGCGGGTGCGCAGCGCCGAGCCGAAAGCGGCACCGAACTCGTTGAGCGACAACTGGACCTTGTCCTCGTCCAGCTCGCCACCCGCCAGGCGCCATTCCTGCAGGCAGCGCAGCACCGCCAGATCACCCAGGCAATGCAGCAACCCTGCGCAATAGCAAAGCCCTTCGTCCAGCGCCAGCAGGCGCGCCAGCGTACGGCCATATTCGGCGGTGTGCAGGGACAAGTCCCAGTACTGCGCCGCATGCTGCGCCAGCAAGGGGTCGCTGAGGCGGGCGCTGCGCTTGAGGGTCATGCCCAGAATCAGGTTCATGCTTTGCGTGCTGCCCAGCTTGTTCAGGGCTTGCAGCAGGGTTTGCACCGGTGCTTCACGGTGCAGCGCTGCGCTGTTGGCAGCCGCTATCAGCACCGCGGTCACTTGTGGGTCACGGCAGACTTCTTCTTCCAGCACCTTCAGGTTCAGGCCTTCAGGGTTCAGGGCTCGCTTGATCGCCACCTGCAAGTCGGCCAGCAGCGGCCCGCCATCGGCAGTAGCCCGGCGCTGTTCGAGGTATGCGCGCAGGCTGGCACCGGGCTGCAAGGGCGGCACCGGGCAGGCGATTTCTTCGCCCACGCCCAGCAGCAACTGTTCCAGGCGCTTGCGCAGGTTACCCAGGTTCAGGGGCTTGCTCAGGTACGCCGTGGGGTGCAGCGGCAGGGCTTCGCGCACACTCGCACTGTCGCTGCGGTTGCTCATGAGGATGAACGGCAACCCCGACCCTTTGGCGCGAACTTTGCGCAGCAGGTCGAGGCCATCGATGCCAGCCAGCTCACGTGCTGCAATGATCAGGTCCGGCTTGGCGGCCAGGGCGCTGAGCGCCTGCGATCCGTCGGCACAGACCTGAAGGCGGGCATCGCAGCGAACGCTCAGCAGCATCTCGCTGAGCATGTCGCGCACCCATGGGTCGCCTTCGACGATCAGTACGCTCGGTGGGGTGGGCTCTGCAGCGTTCATCGCCAACTACTCCTGTAAATCCTTGCCTCAGCCTTTTACAACGTGCTGGGCGCATCATCCAACAACCATAGCCTCCGACGCATCACCGGGCATAAAAAAACCCGCCGAGGCGGGTTTTTTCTGAAGCGCATCACATCAGGCAAGTTCAGCGAAGCACTCTTCGATGATGGCCAGGCCTTTGTCCAGCAGCGCGTCTTCGGCGGTCAGCGGAACCAGAATCCGCAGAACGTTGCCGTAGGTGCCGCAAGACAGCAGGATCAGGCCTTTTTCGCGGGCTTTGGCCACAACCTGGCCAACAGCAGCGGCGTCAGGGGTGTGGGTGCCTTTCTGGAAGACTTCGACGGCAATCATCGAACCCAGGCCACGAACGTCGCCGATGATCGGGTGCTTCTTCTGGATTTCACGCAGGCCGGTGGTCAGGCGCTCACCCACTGCCTTGCTGCGGTCCAGCAGTTTCTCTTCTTCGAACACTTCGATCACGGCCAGGGCTGCGGCGCAAGCGATCGGCGAGCCGGCGTAGGTGCCGCCCAGGCCGCCCGGAGCGATAGCGTCCATGTACTCGGCCTTGCCGCATACACCGGCCAGCGGGAAGCCGCCGGCGATGGACTTGGCAAAGGTGGTCAGGTCAGGCGCAACGCCCATCTGCTCCATGGCGAAGAAGGTGCCGGTGCGGCCAGCGCCGGTCTGAACTTCGTCGGCGATCAGCAGGATGCCGTGCTGGTCGCACAGGGCGCGCAGGCGCTTCATCAGCTCTTTAGGCGCTGGCAGGAAGCCGCCTTCGCCTTGTACAGGCTCCAGGATGATTGCAGCGATGTCGCGTGGCTCGGCGTCGTTCTTGAAGATGCGCTCGACCGAGGCGATGGCGTCGTCAACGCTCACACCGTGCAGCTCGCTCGGGAACAGGGCGCGGAAGATGCCGCCTGGCATCAGGCCCATGCCTGCGGAGTACGGCACGACCTTGCCGGTCAGGCCCAGGGTCATCATGGTGCGGCCGTGGTAGCCGCCGGTGAAGGCGATAACGCCGGCACGGCCAGTGGCGGCACGGGCGATTTTCACGGCGTTTTCAACGGCTTCGGAGCCGGTGGTGACCAGCAGGGTCTTCTTGTCGAAGTCGCCTGGGACCAGCTTGTTGATCTTTTCGCACAGCTCGACGTAAGGCTCGTAGGCCAGCACCTGGAAGCAGGTGTGGCTGACCTTGGTCAGCTGCTCTTGCACGGCCGCAACCACTTTCGGGTGCAGGTGGCCAGTGTTCAGCACTGCGATACCGCCGGCGAAGTCGATCAGTTCGCGGCCTTCAACGTCGATCACGGTCGAGTTCTTCGCGCTGTCGACGAAGATCGGGTGAATCTGGCCAACGCCACGCGGGACGGCAGCTACACGACGTTGCATCAAGGATTCGTTGGTCTTGCTCATAATGCCCTCATTGCGCCGACAGTAATGGCGCTTTTATTCGGGGGTGGCTGGGAGTGCTCGCGAACAGTATTCGTTGATCGACTGCCACAAGCGCCCTGGCCACCAGGTACTGCAATGTAAAAAAGGCCAGCGAGACGTCGCTCTCGCGCCCCGCTGGCAGAGGTAAAGCCGTTACCGTGCGATCAAACGCTGATGCACAGGTATTTGATTTCGAGGTAGTCCTCGATACCGTACTTGGAACCTTCGCGGCCCAGGCCAGAAGCCTTGATGCCACCGAATGGCGCCACTTCGTTGGAAATCAGGCCGGTGTTGATACCCACCATGCCGTACTCCAGGGCTTCGGCAACACGGAACACACGGCTCATGTCGCGGGCGTAGAAGTACGAAGCGAGGCCGAATTCGGTGTCGTTGGACATGGCGATGACTTCGGCTTCGTCCTGGAAGCGGAACAGCGGCGCCAGTGGGCCGAAGGTCTCTTCCTTGGCGACAGCAGCAGTTTTCGGTACATCAACCAGGATGGTCGGCTCGAAGAAGTTGCCTTCGATCAGCTTGCCGCCGGACAGTACCTTGGCGCCTTTGGAAACGGCGTCTTCGATGTGCTCCTGAACCTTGGCGACAGCCTTGCCGTCGATCAGCGGGCCAGTGGTGGTGCCATCTTCCAGGCCGTTACCGATCTTCAGCTTGGCCACCGCAGCCGCCAGCTTCTCGGCGAACGCGTCGTAGACGCCGTCCTGCACGTAGATACGGTTGGCGCAGACACAGGTCTGGCCGTTGTTACGGTACTTGGAGATGATCGCGCCCTCGACCGCCTTGTCCAGGTCGGCGTCGTCGAACACGATGAACGGGGCGTTGCCACCCAGCTCCAGGGAAACCTTCTTGATGTCCTTGGCGCATTCTTCCATCAGCTGGCGACCGATCTCGGTCGAGCCGGTGAAGGACAGCTTGCGTACCAGGGAGTTGCCGGTCAGTTCGCCGCCAACTTCACCAGCGCTGCCGGTAACCACGCTCAGCACGCCAGCCGGGATACCGGCACGGTGGGCCAGTTCGACCAGGGCCAGGGCGGAGTACGGAGTTTGCGAAGCAGGCTTGAACACCATGGTGCAGCCAGCGGCCAGGGCCGGGCCGGCTTTACGGGTGATCATGGCAGCCGGGAAGTTCCACGGGGTGATGGCCGCGGTTACGCCGATTGGCTGCTTGATGACGATCAGGCGCTTGTCTGGCTGGTGGCCCGGAATGGTGTCGCCATAGACACGCTTGGCTTCTTCGGCGAACCACTCGATGAACGAGGCGGCATAGGCGATTTCGCCCTTGGCTTCGGCCAGCGGCTTGCCTTGTTCGGTGGTCATCAGGCGAGCCAGATCGTCCTGGTTTTCGATCATCAGTTCGAACCAGCGACGCAGCTTGGTCGAGCGCTCTTTGGCGGTCAGGGCACGCCAGGCCGGCAGAGCCTTGTCGGCAGCTTCGATGGCGCGGCGGGTTTCCGCGGTGCCCATCTTAGGCACGGTACCGATGACTTCACCGGTGGCCGGGTTGGTCACCTTGATGGTCTGGCCATTGTCCGCATCCAGCCACTCACCGTTGATGTAGGCTTGCTGGCGGAACAACTGAGCGTCTTTGAGCTGCATGTCGGCTTCCCGAATTGTTGATTGTTGAAAAGCGCCCAAGGCAGGGCATCGAGCGTTTGAAATCTCAAACGAATGCTAAGCGGCTGCTGGGGTGTTGGACAATAGGCTGTTCGAAAAAAAGAACGAATGGTTGAACAGCCGGGCGGAAAAGTCATCATTTGCGTACTGGCAACCGGCCCTTTCGCGGGCACGCCCGCTCCCACTGGGCGGAAGCGGCTTCAGCCGCGAACCGGCCGGCACAAACAACCGGGAAAAAAGGCTACAGATCAAGGCGATGGACGCGACCGGCGCAGATGGGTATCATGCGTGCGCGTTGCACTCGTAGCTCAGCTGGATAGAGTACTGCCCTCCGAAGGCAGGGGTCGTGGGTTCGAATCCCGCCGAGTGCGCCATATCAAAAAGCCCTGGGCCTGTGCCCGGGGCTTTTTCATTTGTGCGACATGTCGCGTTTCTGGCACTCCCGTGCCACTGGCCATTGATGTTAGCGTGGGCGTCCTCCCGTTGCTCCAACGGGTACCCCATAACAATCCATGGCGAAGGAATGCGCGCAACCATGCACCTGAAAAAACTCACCGCCACCACCCTGCTGCTGGCCACCATCGGCCTGTTCACCCAACCGGCCCAGGCCAACCTCACTCAGCAACAGGCCGCGGCAATTGTCAAAACCTTCGACGGCAGCGACCCGCGTGACTTCAAGCAGTTCCTCGGCAAGCTCAAAGGCAGTGACCTGGCCAAGGCCGATAACCTTGAGGCGACACTGCAGGCCTACCTGAACGGCAAACCGCTGGCCGCCGGGCAACAGGACGAGATCAACCGCCTGCTTGGCCTGTATACCCGCATCAAGTACGGCAAGGCTGCCACTGAAACCCTGCGCGAACTGGTGGCTATTCCAACCTACAACGTCGAGGGTACGCCGCAGTACGAAAACCCGGCGTTCCTGAAAATCGCCGACAAGATCAAAGCACTGGCCGACAGTTTCGGCCTGGCGTTCCGCAACATCGATAACCGGGTTTACGAAATTTCGCTCGGCAGCGGCAAGGAAGTGATCGGCATCCATGCCCACGCCGATGTGGTGCCGGTCAATCCGGACAACTGGAAGCTGGCCGACGGCACCCGCCTTGACCCGTTCAAGGTCACCCTGGTTGGCGACCGCATGTATGGCCGCGGCACCGAAGACGACAAGAACGGCATCGTTGTCGCGATGTACGCACTGAAAGTGGCCAAGGACGAGAACCTGCCACTGGCCCGCCAATTCAAGCTGCTGATCGACACGACGGAAGAAACCAGTGGGGATGCGATCCCCTATTACTTCGAGCGCAACCCCACGCCTGATTACAACCTGGCGCTGGATGGCGGCTACCCGGTGGTCATTGCCGAAAAGGGCTACGGTACGATCATGGCCAGCTTCAGCAAACGCCCGGCCACGGGTGAAGGTGCTGAAATCATCAACCTGACTGGCGGGCTGGCCACCAACCAGATCCCCACCACCTCGGTCGCAACCCTGGTCAGCGACAAACCGGTAGCACTCGCCAAACAACTGCAGCAAGCCGGCGCCGGGTATGTACAGCAGCACGGTGGTGACTTCAGCATCGACGCCAAGGCCGACGGCAAGCAGGTGGTGCTGACAGTAACCGGGGTTTCCGCGCATTCCTCGGAGCCGGAGTCCGGGGTAAACCCGGTTGCACGCATGCTCGACTTCCTTGCTGGCCTGGGCCAGCAGGTACCGCTCAAGCACAACCAATTCACCGACGCCGCCCGCTACGCTGCCGACAACTGGGGCCTGGACTACTTGGGCAACAAGCTGGGCGTGGCCTTCAAAGACCCATTCATGGGCCCGCTGACCGCGTCGTTGACCTATGTAGGGGTGGACGAAAAAGGCTTGAAACTGGCGGTGAACCTGCGCATTCCCAAGGGCAAGCCGCTTGCCACGATCAAGGACGAACTGGCCACCAGACTGGACAAATGGACCCGGCAGAGCCGCACCTCGGTGGCCTTCGACTATAGCCTGGACGAACCGATGTATCGCAACCCCGAGGGCGAGTGGGTGAAGGCTCTGCTGGCGGTGGCCAGCGAGAACCTGGGCATGAAGCATGAGTTCGGCACTTCGGCGGGTGCCACGTCGGTACACGACCTGCCCAACGGCGTGCAGTTCGGCCTGGCCATGCCAGACGTGAAGTACACCGGGCACAACGACAACGAGTTCAAGACGGTAGAGCAGTTCATGCTGGACCTGCAGGTCGTCAGCGAAATGGTCGCGCGGATCGGGCAAATGCCGAAGCTCTGATCGGCTGCACCGGTAAAGCCGCTCCCATAGGGTGCATCACAGGCTCTGAGGCCAATGACACACCTGTGGGAGCGGCTTTAGCCGCGAAGAGGCCCGCATAGGCGAACACCGATGACGTTTTTCAATCGACTCCATGCCGTTTCCTGCATTGCCGTGCAGAGCGCCGTACCGGATGCTTTAGTTACACCGAGACAGCGCTTTTCCACCCGCAGAGGCCCGTATGAAGACCGTCGAACAAATCCTCAAGACCAAGTCCCAGCACCAGACCGTGTACACCATCGGCCCGGATGACTCGGTGCTCGACGCCCTGAAAATGCTGGCGGAGAAAAACATCGGTGCACTGCCGGTAGTCGAGGGCAAGCAGGTGGTGGGTATCGTCAGTGAGCGCGACTATGCACGCAAGCTGGTGCTCAAGGGCCGCTCTTCTGCCGCCACCCCGGTACGGGAAATCATGAGTGCACCAGTGGTCACGGTCGAGCCCAGGCAGAACCTCGAGTACTGCATGAACCTGATGACCGACCGCCACCTGCGCCACTTGCCGGTCGTGAGCAATGGCGAGCTGCTAGGGCTGTTGTCGATCGGCGACCTGGTGAAGGAAACCATTGCCGAGCAGGCCAGCCTGATCAAGCAGCTGGAGCAGTACATCCGCGGCGAATAAGCGCATTCAGTGGTAGCCGCGCTCCAGTTCGTCCAGCTGGTGGTCAAAACTGCGCAGGCGCGCCGACCAGGTGTAGACCAGCACTTCGAGGTCGCGATTGAGCACAGCGGTATTGCCATGCCCGCTTTGCGTGGGTTCGCCCAGGTCCAGCTGGTAGCGCTCGCGGGCCATGGCCTGGGCCACGCTGGATAGGTCGCGGGCGTTGGCCAGCCAATGATGATGGTGGTCGTGGATCTCGCGGTCGAGCACCCGGCACTGGCGCTTCAGCGCATCAAGGCTTTGCTCCAGCGGGGTGCCCTTGAGTTCGCCCATGACCTCTTCGAAAGTGCGCCCCGAATGCCAGTAGCTGCCCCAGAAATAACGATCGAAGACCGTTTCGACGCGGCGTAGCGCAACTTTGGTGTTCCAGATGGTCAGCAACGTGCGCCCCTGGATCACTTCGCGCTTGTTCAGGTGCAACTGCTGCCAGGCGACCCAGGCCAGCGCCACCACGGCGACAGCCACGGTGACCGCGGCGGCGGCGTAGAGGAACTGCACCGCCTGGTTCAATTGATGCGCCTGCCTGATGCCGTAGAAGTAGCTGGCCGTCAGAATGCCCAGGATGGAAACGGAGCACCAGAAACCTGATACGTAGGGATCTTTCATCGCGCTATCCCCCGATTGTTTTCCTGAGCATAGCAACGGCCATTCACTCGTCAGGTGCCGCTCGGCGCTTTATTTTTTCTGGGGGTGAAGCGCCTCGTTGAGTTGGTCGATCATCGGGATCCAGTCGTCATCGGCGATGTATTTTTCTTTCAGGAACGCGCGCTGCGAATCGCTCCAGAAAGGCGCATCGACCAGTTTCACATCGTCCTCGAGCGGTGAGTGTGTCGTGATGAAGCGGTCGATTTCGACCGGGTCGTCAGACAGCCCCAACTGTTTGAAGATTTCCGACAAAGGATGAATCGGCTTGTCCATGTTTCCTCCTCGGTGCCGGGGCGTGCATCGAAGCTGCCGGCCCGGCATGGGTTGAGAGCACCAGTTGCAGGTTCGGCTCCATGCTCATGTGAAACGGATGATCGTGATCATCCGCCCCCTGATAGACAGCACCCCGACGGACAAGACTCGATCGAACCTGCATTTATCGCAGCGCGCCTGTCAGACGGGTGCGCGGCGCAAGGTCGCCAGGAACGCCGCTGCACCAATGAACAACCCGGCAAACGTGCGGTTCAAGCGCTTCTGCTGCCTGGGAGTACGCAGCAGGCGCAATACCCGCGCGGCCAAACCGGTGTAGCCCGCCATTACAAGCAGGTCGACACTGACCATGGTCAGGGTGATTGCCACATACTGCGGCAGCAGCGGTGCATGCGGGTTGATGAACTGCGGCAGTACCGCAAGCATGAACACCAGCGCCTTGGGGTTGCTGACGTTGACCAGGAAACCGCGGAACATCAGGCTCAACGGCCTGCCGATGGGACGAACGCCCGACTCACCGGTCATGTCCATCGGCAGCGCTCGCCATTGCTTGTACGCCAGGTAAACGAGGTAAGCGACGCCAAACCACTTGATGAACTGGAACGCCGTGGCCGAGGCGGCCAACACGGCGCCCACGCCGGCGGCGATGATGGCGATTTGCAAAATCAGGCCCAGTTGCAGGCCTAGGGCATTCCAGTAACCGCGCCAGAAGCCGTATTGCAGGCCACTGGACATCGAGGCAATCGCCCCGGCACCAGGGGAAAGGCTGATCACCCAGCAGGCGGCAAAAAAGCCCAGCCATACTTCCATCGACATCACACACCTCGCTCGCACTAATGTTGCAAAAGATTAAGCTAAGGTGTTGGTGAAAAAATGACCAGCAAATTTTGCAGAATTCAGCGTGCTTGTGCGGGCCATGTCAGTCCGCCTCGAGCAACACGTCCTTGTGCATGGCCTGCACTTCGGCCCCGCGCCAGCGCCGCACCGACTTCTGGAAGAACTGGCTGTTCGGCACCTGCACCAATGCCCCGCCTGCCTCGGGCACTTCCAGCAGGGTAGTGAACAGCAGGTTGATGGCGATTACCCGGCCCTTTACGCCCGGCTTGTCGAGGGTGTCGACCAGCTCGACCACATCACCAATACGAAACGGCCCGACCGTGAAGATCAGCACCGCGCACAGCAGGTTGGACAGCACGCTCCACATGGCGAAGAACGCCACCGCCGCCACCGCCACGAAACCGGACAGGGCCGTCCACAGCACCGTCGCCGAAACCCCCAGGCGCTCCAGCACGAACAGCAGCGCGCTGCCCATGATCAACCAGCGCAGGCCACCGCGCACGGGCACGAGCAACTCCGGTGGCAAGGGGTAGCGTTGGCCCAGGCGGCTGAGGCCACGGGCCACGATGCGCTGCAGGACAAAAGCCACCGCCAGGATAAGGAGGATCTGCAAGCCCAGCCATAAGGTGTCCATCCACTGCCCAGGCAGCAACCCACGCAGCTCCTCCATCAGGACAGCGCCTCAAGCTCGGCTTGCATGCTTTCGAGGGTTTCCAGTGCTTCCATCCAGCCCTCTTCCAGCTCCCCTTCACGTTGCTTGAGCTTGGTCTGGCGCGCCAGCAGGTCACGCAATTGATCCTTGCGCGCCGCGTCGTAAAGGCCGGCGTCGCCCAGCGCCGTCTCGATTTCGGCCAACTGCGCGTGCACCTGATTGAGCTCGGCTTCCAACTTGTCAGCGGCCTTCTTGTGCGGGGCCAATTGCTGGCGCAAGGCCGCGGCGGCCTGGCGCTGGGCTTTCTTGTCGGTCTTGTCCGGGTTGACCGGCGCAGTACTGGCCGGCGCGCTGCGCTGGCGATACTCGACCAGCCAACGGCTGTAGTCGTCCAGGTCACCGTCGAAGGTGTCGACCTTGCCGTCAGCGACCAGCAGGAAGTCGTCCGTGGTGCTCTTGAGCAGGTGACGGTCGTGGGATACCACTACCACGGCGCCGGCGAACTCCTGCAAGGCCATGGTCAGCGCCAGGCGCATTTCCAGGTCGAGGTGGTTGGTGGGTTCGTCGAGCAGCAGCAGGTTCGGCCGTTCCCAGGCGATCAGCGCCAGCGCCAGCCGGGCCTTCTCGCCACCAGAGAAGTTCACCACCGGCTCGTCGCAACGGGCGCCATGGAAATCGAAGCCTCCCAGGAAGTCGCGCAGGGTCTGCTCGCGCTCGGCGGGGGCAATGCGCTGCAAGTGCAGCAGCGGGCTGGCCTTGTCGTCCAGCGAGTCCAGCTGGTGCTGGGCAAAATAACCCACGGCCAGGTTCTCGCCGCGGACCAGCCGGCCGGACAACGGCTCCAGCTCACCGGCAAGGTTCTTGATCAGCGTCGACTTGCCTGCGCCATTCGGGCCGAGCAGGCCAATACGCGCGCCCGGGGTGAGTTGCAGCTTGACCTTGTCGAGGATGGCTTTGTCGCCATACCCCAGGCGGCCTTCGGACATGCTCAACAGCGGGCTGGAGATTTTCTGCGACTCGCGGAAGACGAAGTCAAATGGCGAATCGACGTGCGCCGCCGACAGCTCCTCCATGCGCTCCAGGGCCTTGATCCGGCTCTGCGCCTGGCGCGCCTTGGTGGCCTGGGCCTTGAAGCGGGCGATGTACTTTTCCATGTGCGCGCGCTGCGCCTGCTGCTTCTCGTAGGCCTGTTGCTGTTGCGCCAGGCGTTCGGCACGGGTGCGCTCGAAGGCGGTATAGCCGCCCTTGTAGAGGTTCAGCTTGCGCTGCTCTACATGCAGCACATGGTCGACCACGGCATCGAGGAAGTCACGATCGTGGGAAATCAGCAGCAGCGTGCCAGGGTAGCCCTTGAGCCAGTCTTCCAGCCACAGAATGGCGTCGAGGTCCAGGTGGTTGGTGGGCTCGTCGAGCAGCAGCAGGTCGGACGGGCACATCAGCGCCTGGGCCAGGTTGAGGCGCATACGCCAGCCGCCAGAGAAGTCACCGACTCGGCGGTCCATCTGCTCGTTGGTAAAGCCCAGGCCGGCCAGCAGCTTGCGGGCGCGAGCGTCGGCGGTGTAGCCGTCAGCGCTTTCCAGCTCACTGTGCAGGCGCGCCAGGGCGGTGCCGTCGTGCGCTTGCTCGACAGCCGCCAATTCGGCCTGGACCTTGCGCAGGCGCACGTCACCGTCGAGCACATAGTCCACGGCCAGGCGATCGAGGGTATCGACCTCCTGGCGCATGTGGGCGATGCGCCAGTCGCCGGGTAGCTGGCAGTCGCCGGCATCGGGCGACAGCTCACCGCGCAGCAAGGCGAACAGGCTGGATTTGCCGGCACCGTTGGCGCCGATAAGACCGGCCTTGTGACCGGCGTGCAGGGTCATCTCGGCGCCTTCTAGCAAGCGCTGCGGACCACGCTGTAAAGTGAGGTTGGATAGTCTGATCATGATGGTCGCGGAGTCTACCAGCTTCCTCGGCCCATAGCGCGAGTGGAACCATGCACACCGACCTGTGGAATCACGCCCTGGCCTTGTACGCCAGGCCTGGCGTAGAAGCCGCCTGCCTTGAACTGCAAACACTGGGTGGCGATGTCTGCCTGCTGCTGTGCGCCACCTGGTTGCAGGCGCGTGGGGTTGCCGTGACAGACCAGCGCGCGCAGGCATTGCAAGGCATTGCCGACCCCTGGCAACGGACAGTGGTCACCCCGCTACGCGACCTGCGCCAGCAATGGCGCGCGGCAGCACAGCTGGATAGCCGGCTGGCACATGTGCGCGAGCAAGTGAAAGGGTTGGAATTACAGGCAGAAAGAGCGTTGCTGGAACGCTTGCAAGAACGTGCCCAGCAGTGGCCCGCGGACTCTGCTGAGCCCACGGGCGACTGGCTGGCCCGGCTGGTGCCGGACCAGGGCCGACAACATGACGCGTTGCTGCAGCTACGCGCCGCGGCTGCAGCGCTTCAGGACGCCGAAGACGGTGCCTGAGCAGGCGTGCTGGCCGGCGCCGATGGTGCTACCGAAGTGGCCGAGTTGGCATCAGCGGCCGGAGTGCTGGGGGCAGGCGTAGCCGGTTTGGCAGCGGCTGGCTTGCTGGCGGCAGGCTTGGCAGCCGGTTTCGCTGCGGTACGTGCTGGCGCCTTGGCTGCAGCTGGCTTGGCCGCAGGTTTAGCGGCGGCTGTTGCTTTGGCGGCTGGCTTGGCTGCGGGTTTTGCGGCGGCAGTGGCCTTGGCGGCTGGCTTGGACGCAGGTTTTGCGGCGGCAGTGGCCTTGGCGGCTGGCTTGGACGCAGGTTTTGCGGCGGCAGCGGCCTTGGCGGCCGGCTTGGACGCAGGTTTAGCGGCGGCAGTGGACTTGGCGGCTGGCTTGGCCGCAGGTTTTGCGGCGGCAGTGGCCTTGGCGGCTGGCTTGGCCGCAGGTTTTGCGGCGGCAGTGGCCTTGGCGGCTGGCTTGGGCGCAGGTTTTGCGGCGGAGGTGGCCTTGGCGGCTGGCTTAGACGCAGGTTTTGCGGCGGCGGTGGCTTTAGCTGCTGGCTTGGCTGCGGTAGTGGCTCGACCGGCTGGCTTGGTCGCCGGCTTGGCAACAGCTGGCTTGGCCGTTTTGGCTGCACGCTGGTCAAGGGCCTTGGTCGCGGCTTCACGCACTTTGCCTACACCTTGGGCCAACTTGATGCTGTCTTGGGCATCGCGCTTGAGTTGCTGAATGTAGGCGCGCGTCTGCGTTTGACGCTCCTTGAGGGAGTCCAGCAGTTCTTCAAGTTCAGCGCTGGCTTTTTGCGCTTTGGTCTGTGCCTTGGCTTTACCGGCCTTGGCTGCACCTTGCAGTTTCAAGCGAGCGTTGTGCAGTTTTTCCTGCGCTTTGCCACGCTGCTTTTCCAACTTTGCCAGCAGTTTTTCCGCATCAGCCAGCGCTTGCGAGCAGGCTTCTTCCAAATGTTCGAGCAAGCTACCCGAAAGTTGCTGGAGCAGGTGTAACGGCGTACTTACTGGCTTCTTTTTGGCCGACATGGTTTACCTCCTGGCTGACGAGAGTGCGGCTCATACTATGCTTCTGCTGCTACCGCCGCTAGGGCATGTTGACCGTAATAGTTACGCCGCGTTGCATGCCTGGGCAACGTTGTAAGCTTGCAGCTGCGGGTAAGTGTAGATGCTGGACAAAGCCTTGCCGCGCCGCTGCCCTGTTGCGACTCAAAGCCGCGCTCACGCAAAGCCGCGAAAAAGCCAATACACATATTCAACACTGGCATACTTCCACGCTCATTGGCGCAGGAACTGACCATGCCTCGATTTCTTGTTTTAGGTTTATGCCTGCTGGCGCCCCTCGCCTTGGCCGACGGTGATGAACACGATCTCGCCTACAGCCTTGGGGCCAGCCTGGGCGAGCGGCTGCGCCAGGACATGCCTGGCCTGCAACTGGATGCCTTGGTCGATGGCTTGCGCCAGGCCTACCAAGGGCAGCCGCTGAAGCTCGACAAGGCACGCATGCAGGCCGTGCTGCAGCAGCATGATGCACAGGAAAGCAATGACGAGGCGCAAAAGCAGCAAGCGGCGGAAAAACGCTTCATGGCCAATGAGCGGGGGCGTTTTGGCGTGCATGAGCTGCCAGAGGGGGTGCTTTACAACGAACTGCAGGCAGGAAGTGGCGCGCAGCCGAAAGCCGGTGGCAAAGTGCAGGTGCGCTACGTAGGCAGGTTGCCGGACGGCTCGGTATTCGACCAGAACCAGACGCCACAGTGGTTCAGCCTGGGTTCGGTGATCGAGGGGTGGCAGGTAGCGTTGCCGCAGATGCACGTTGGCGCCAAGTGGCGCCTTGTCATTCCATCCGCACAAGCCTATGGGGCCGAGGGCGCAGGCGACTTGATTCCACCCTATACCCCATTGGTATTCGAGATCGAACTGCTGGGGGTTGGCGACTGACACCAACCATCAGGCCTGTACCGCGCCCTCTTCCTTGTGCGCGTTGTGCAGCACCTCGATCAGGCAGTCTTCCAGTTCGAAGCGCTCATGCAGCAGGCCACCGAGCTTGCCCAGTTTTTCGCCAAAGCGCTCTGTGTCCTTGCACTCAGCTTTCGCACAATGGTCGTTGAAAGCCAACGCGATCTGCGTGATGTCATTGATGCGTGGGTTGATCTCTTCGGCCAGCTTCAGTGCCTTCTCGTCACCGAAAGCCTTGGCTTCCCTGACCAGCTGCTCGCAGACCTCGAAGTGCCACGCCGAACAGTAGTCCACAAGCAGGCCACAGAAATCCCCGTTCGTATCCTTGTCGGCGAAGGCCAGCTCTTGGGCGCGCAACGCGCGGAAAGACTGCACCAATTCCTTGCGCTCCTTCAGCCAACGATCAATAAGTTCGTGAACCCCACCCCAGCGTTCCTGAGCGTTCTGACAACTATCGAGCATGGCGATCTCTTCCCTTCTGGGTAGATGCCGCTGCACCTCGCGCTGCGAAGGCGCGCACAAAGGTGATATCAGCAGGACGGCATCGAGCAGTTGTGTTTTGAGTATCCGTGCTGCGAGATTATTCCCGCACGTGTTGCCCTTCAAGGTACGCAGTGGACAAACTTCATACAAGTGTTTAATAGCGTGTTACATGGCCATTGGTCATTCTGATGACCCAACCTTGCGCCAGGTCAAGCGCCTGCCAGGGTGCGGAAACGATACGCCAGCAGGCAGCTCGCGGGCAGCGCCGCCAGCAGCAGGAAAGCCAACAGGCTCCACTCGGGAAGGGTCAGGTCGAGAAAACTCCAGCTCAGCGCGCTGCACTCCGGGCCGCCGAATAGCAGTTGCCGGGCCGCCTCCACCCAACCCTGCTCGAATACACGCCCGATCGGCAGCGGGCATGCATCTACAACCCTTTCAGCACCCTGCAGCCAGACCTGCCGCGCGGCCAGCGCCGCCCCGCCCAGCGAGCAGGCCAACGTAGCCCATGCGTAACGCCGCAGGCCACGTGCACGCGGTGCCTGCAGCACGCTGGCCAGGCTCAGCAGGGCATACAGGGCTAGCAGCAACCGCTGGCTCAAGCGCAACGGGCATGGCACCAGCCCAAGCATGTTATCCAACTGGAAGGACGCAGCCAGCACCGCCAGTGCGGCCAGGCAAGCAGGAAGAAACAAGGTGCGCAAACGGGCCAGCAGCATGGGTGGTGAAGGTCCCGGGATGAGAGTGTGGCCTGGAACGGTAGAGGAAAGACGGGCTTTGTTTCAAGGCGCTACAGCAACGACAAGTCGCTGAAACGCGTAAGAAATTTCCGTCTATTCGATAGGAGGCGACTGAGGACTGGGAATGCAGATTCAGCATGCAACGGAAGATAAATCACCAGCCCCCATAGCCCGCGCCTTGCCGCGGGCTATGGGGTAGGTCAGGCGCGCACGCCTTCTGGCAGCGGCAACGCCAGCAGGCGTTCGTCGAGCAGGCCAAGGCCCTCCTGGAACAGTTGGTTGCTGCGCTCCGTCTCACCCAGGCCGGCGAGCAGGCGCGCCAGTTCGGCGCAAGCCTCGGGGTTGCGCTCCATGCGCAGGCTGCTTTCCAGGTAATCGCGCGCCTTGCCCCACAGACGGTTCTGCAGGCTGAAGCGGCCAAGGGTGAGCAACAGGCTGGCATCTTGCGGGTGGTCTTTGAGCCAGCCTTCGGCGGTTTGCAACTGGCGCACCGGGTCATCGCCACGCACCAGGCCATACAGGCGAGCCAGATGGCTTTCGTAATTCCGCTTGAGGGCCGTGCGCAGCGCCTGTTCGGCATCACTCTCGGCACCTACCTGGCGTAGCTGTTCAGCGTAGGCCAGCACGAGTTGCGGCTCCTGGCGCTGGGCGGCAGTCAGTTGCTGCCAGGCGCGCTCCAGGGCCTGCCGTGCACTTTGCGCGTCCTCGCCACGGGTTGTGGCCAGGCTCAGGTTCTGGCCCCAGGCGCGCTGCTCGAGGGCAGCAAGCTCGGCGGCCGGTAGAACCTTGCCTTTGCGCAGGTCGGGCAACAGGCGAATCAAGGCGGACCAATCACCGCGCTCCAGGTACAGGCGCTGCAACAGCCGCAGGACCTGGCTGTTGTGCGGGTGGCGCTCCTGCATGGCCAGCAAGGTCTCCAGCGCGCCATCGCTTTCACCCCGGTCCATCTGCAGTTGGGCATGGGTCAGGGCAATGGCCAGTTCTGCCTGTGGCTGGCGCTCCAGGGCACGCTCCAGCAAGTTGTCGCTGTCTTGGCTGCGACCTTGCTCGTTGGCGGCACGCGCTGCACCGAGGTAGTACAGCAAGGGATGGCGCTCGGCCTCCGCGGCACGGTGCAAATGGCGCTGGGCGCTGGCCCAGCGACCCTCGGCCAGGTCGAGCTGGCCCTGTTCGATTGCCAGGCGAATACGCCGGCGGCGGTTGCGCCGCGACCAAGGGTTGACCACGCCGCTGGAGGTCAGCAACAGCCCCACCAGGTAGCGCAGCAACCACAACACCAGAACGACCGCCAGCAGCCCCCCCAACGCCGCCCACAGCCCCGATTGATAACGGAAACCACCGTAGGAAACCAGTACGTAACCGCTGTGCTTGGCGACGGCGACACCCAGCGCAGCAGCGACCACGATGGCCAGTACGGCCAGCAGGTAGACTCGCTTCATGGCTTGCCCCCCTCGGCCTCGGCCGGCAGATGGCGGCGCTGAATGTAGGCCTGCACGGCTGCCAGGCTTTCGCTGAGGTCAGGGGTGACCACCGACACTGGCTGCTCGGCCAAGGCATTCAGGCTGTCGAGCATGGCCTTGCTTTGCGGGTTGTCGGCATTGAAGTTGGCCAGCAGCACGCTGCGGGCATCATCCAGCGCCTGGGTATAGACCTTCGCGTCGCCATTGAGCGCCGCCCACTGGGCCTGCTCGATGGTCAGGCTCAATGCCAGGCGCAACTGGTTGAGCTGCTGCCCGGCCAGCAATGGGCGCACGTTTTCGTCGGCATTGAAGTCAACCTGGAAATACTTGGAGATTTCCGCCCACCACTGCGACAGGCGGCTGACACCGTCGCCATCGGCGGTCAAGGCGCCGAGGGCATCGGCATTGCTGTCGAACTCCGGTGACTGCGCGCTCAGTTGCTGGACCAAGTCACGCTGCGCAGCCAGCTTCAGGAACAGGCCCGTGCGGTCTGGTTGCTGGGTGCTGTTGAGCGTGGCCAGGCTGCGGTTCAGTTGCTCGCGGGCGGCAAAGGCACCTGGGTCGCTCTGCTCGCGCAGGATCTCGTCGGCACCTTCGACCAGGGCCTTGGCGCTGGTGATGTCCTGCAAGGCCGACAGGCGCAGGGTAGCCAGGCGCAGCAGGTGCTCGGCTTCTGCCAGGCGCCACTCCTTGCGGCTTTCGCCGAGCACGGTTTCCAGGCGCTGGCTGAGGCGCTGCTGGTCGCCCTGCAACTGCGCTACCAGCCGCCGGCGGTCTTCCAGTTCGCTGGCGGCTGGCAGGCTGGCCAGTTGCGCACTGATCTGCTGCTCACGCTGTTGCAAGGCCTCGGCGCGCTGGTTAAGCGCCTCGATGTGCTGGCCCTGGTCGAACTCGCTGCCTTGCAGTTGACGCACCTGCCAGGCACCCCAGCCACCTACCGCCACCCCGGCCGCGCCGAGCAGCAAGGCCAGCGCAGCAAGGCCATTGCCGGAGCGCTTGGCAGGCGGGGTGGTAACGGGATCCGCCGGCGTTTGCGCCGACGGCTGATCGTTATTGGACAAGACAGTCTCGCTCACGTATCCATCCTTTGCATGGGGGCGCATCGCGTTCAGCTTAGCGCCTTAAGAGGCAGGTGCAGTGCAAGACTGCACAGCTGCCAGCAAGGCCGCGGCACTGGCGCCACGGCAATCCACAACCTGTTGGGCCCCAGCGGCCCTGGCCTGCCCGGCTACCCGCGGGCTCGGCACGAACAACGGCAACCGGGCCAGCTGTGGCCAATCGGCGCCAGCCAGTTGCTGCAAATGTTCCAAACCCTGCCCACTGCTGACCACCAGGCCATTGAGGCGTTCCGCTTCGATGCGGCGCATCAGCGTGCCTGCGGGATAAACCGGCAGGCAGCGACGATACAGTTCCAGATAATCGACACTAGCACCTTGCTCTGCAAGACGCTCTGCCAGCAGTTCGCGACCTCCAACGCCGCGAACGATCAATACCCGCGCTGCTGGCACGGCAACCGCCTGGCGCAGTGCCGGCAGCATCAGCAGTGCTTCGCTGTCGTCGCCACGCGGCGGGCAACTCACCCTCAGACCCGCCTGCTGCAACACTGCGGCAGTGGCCTCGCCTACGGTGAACCAGCCTTGAACGGGCGGCTGCAGGCTGGCGTTGGCCAACTGTTCCAGCAACAGCCGTGCAGCTGGCTTGCTGACCACGATGATCGCCTGGAAGCCACCAAGGCCCTGCAGCAACGCGCGCTGCCCAGCCTGGATTTGCACGGGTTCGATCTCCAGCAACGGCAAGCAGTGGCTGGCCACCCCCGCTGCCGCCAGGCTTTGCGCCAGCGCCGCACAGTCCTCGGCAGGCCGGGTCAGCAACAGGCGCCATTGGCTCACGGGTGGCCGGCCTCGCCATAGACCTCTTTGAGGATGGCCTCGGCACCCTGCCCCAGCAGATGTTCGGCGACCTCTACACCAAGGGCCTCGGCAGTTGCACGGGGGGCCCGGGCATCGGCCACCAGCAGGGTGCCGCCACTCGGTTGGCCGACCAGGCCGCGCAACCACAGTTGGTCGCCTTCCAGCACCGCGTAGCAAGCGATCGGCACCTGACAACCGCCGTTCAGGCGTTTGTTCATGGCGCGTTCGGCCACCACCCGGTCAGCCGTGTCACGGTGGTGCAAAGGCGCCAGCAAGGCATGGATCGCGTGGTCGGCGCTACGGCATTCGATGCCTACCGCCCCCTGGCCACCGGCAGGCAGGCTGTCGTCGACACTGATGGTGGCGGTGATGCGGTCTTCGAAACCGAGGCGGATAAGGCCGGCGGCCGCGAGGATGATGGCGTCGTATTCGCCGGCGTCGAGCTTGGCCAGGCGAGTGTTGACGTTGCCGCGCAGGAAGCGGATCTGCAGGTCCGGGCGACGCGCCAGCAGTTGGGCCTGGCGGCGCAGGCTGGAGGTGCCGACCACGCTGCCGGCAGGCAGCGCTTCAAGGCTGGCAAAATGGTTGGAGACAAAGGCGTCGCGCGGGTCTTCCCGCTCGCAGATACAGTACAGGCCCAGCCCCTCGGGGAAGTCCATGGGCACATCCTTCATCGAATGCACGGCGATGTCGGCTTCGTTGTCCAGCAGGGCGGTTTCCAGCTCCTTGACGAACAACCCCTTGCCACCGATTTTTGCCAGCGGCGCGTCGAGCAGCTTGTCCCCGCGGCTGACCATGGGCACCAGGGTCACCCGCAGCTCAGGGTGGGCCTGCTCGAGGCGGGCTTTGACGTATTCGGCCTGCCACAGGGCCAAGGCGCTTTTACGGGTGGCAATGCGGATTTCGCGAGTGGACATGAAACGCCCCGATCCAGAGAAATGCCGTGGATCATAACAGCATCGCAAGGATCGCTAGCAGATGTGGATCAGCTAAGGGCCCCTTCAGGGCTGCCCTGCACCCTGACGGTGGTGCCGACCTGCCGGCCAGCAAGGGCCCAGCCCTTGCCATGCGGGCACCGGTTCAGAGGGCCTGCATCATCTTGCGCACACCGGCCACATGACGCCGGCTTACGGTAAGGGCATCGCCGTTCAGGCCTTTGAGGAACAGTTGGAAGTGGCCCAGGGGCGTGCGCTGAAGGCGTTCGATGCGCTCCCGGGCAACCAAGGCATTGCGGTGAATACGTACAAAGCGGTCGCCAAACTCGTCTTCCAGCGCCTTGAGCGGCTCGTCGAGCAGTACTTCCCCACCTTCGTGGCGCAAGGTCACGTACTTGTGGTCGGCAATGAAGTAGACCACCTGGTCCAATGGGATCAGCTCGATACCTTTGCGGGTGCGGGCGCTGATATGACTGCGCGGGCCACCGCCTTCATTGGCCGGCCGCGTCAGTGCCGCCAGTTGCGCCCGGTTGGGTTTATCGGCCTTGCGCAGTGCATCCCGCAGCGCTTGAGGGTGAACGGGCTTGGCGACATGGCTGAGGGTACTGTCCTTGAATGCCTCGGCACTGTATTGGTCATCCCCGGTGCAAAACACCACCGCTGGCGGCGCCTCGCGCTCGCACAGGCGGGCCGCGACCTGCAAGCCGTCCAGGCCTGGCATGGCGATGTCCAGCAGCACCACGTCGGGCTTGAGGCTGTCGATCAGGGTCAGGGCCTCTTCCCCGTTGGTAGCGCTGGGCTCCAACACGGTGTAACCCTCCAGTTCGCCGAGCAGCCGGCTAAGGCGGTCACGGCCTTGGGGTTCGTCATCAACGATCAGGACATTCATAATTGCGCTGGATTCCTGAATGAGTCTCGCACAGGTATAGCGTAGACAGGTGTGGTTCGAGCGACACTGCGGTCACGCTCTAGACCGGTGCGATGGCCAAAGATTCACTCGGCCGGCAGATTCACTGCCAGTCTTCTGTCCAACTGTAGACGGTCCGTGGAACACTGCCGTTCATTCCTTCAAATGATTCACTGCCATTTTCCGGGCATTTCTGTCGACCGGCGCCCTGCGGCAGCCGTCCCAACCCTGTTATTATCGGCGCCACTTTTTCGTTCACGCCTGCAATGAGTGAATCCATGAGCACCGACAAGACCAATCAGTCCTGGGGCGGCCGCTTCAGTGAGCCCGTCGACGCCTTCGTCGCCCGCTTCACCGCCTCGGTCGATTTCGACAAGCGCCTGTACCGCCACGACATCATGGGTTCGATCGCCCATGCCACCATGCTGGCGCAAGTCGGCGTGCTCAGCGATGCCGAGCGCGACACCATTATCGATGGTTTGAAAACCATCCAGGCCGAGATCGAGGCCGGCAACTTCGACTGGCGCGTCGACCTTGAAGACGTGCACATGAACATCGAGGCACGCCTGACCGACCGCATTGGCATCACCGGCAAGAAGCTGCACACCGGCCGTAGCCGCAACGACCAGGTGGCAACCGATATCCGCTTGTGGCTGCGCGATGAAATCGACCTTATCCTGGCCGAAATCACCCGCCTGCAGCAGGGCCTGCTGGAGCAGGCCGAGCGCGAAGCCGAAACCATCATGCCGGGCTTCACCCACCTGCAGACCGCGCAGCCGGTCACCTTCGGCCACCACCTGCTGGCCTGGTTCGAAATGCTCAGCCGCGACTACGAGCGCCTGGTCGATTGCCGCAAGCGCACCAACCGCATGCCGCTGGGCAGCGCCGCACTGGCCGGTACCACCTACCCGATCGACCGCGAACTGACCTGCAAGCTGTTGGGCTTCGAGGCCGTGGGCGGCAACTCGCTGGACGGCGTTTCGGACCGTGACTTCGCCATCGAATTCTGCGCTGCAGCCAGCGTGGCGATGATGCACCTCTCGCGCTTCTCCGAAGAGCTGGTGCTGTGGACCAGCGCGCAGTTCCAGTTCATCGACCTGCCGGACCGCTTCTGCACCGGCAGCTCGATCATGCCGCAGAAAAAGAACCCCGACGTGCCAGAGCTGGTACGTGGCAAGACCGGCCGCGTGTTCGGCGCCTTGACCGGCCTGCTGACCCTGATGAAAGGCCAGCCGCTGGCCTACAACAAGGACAACCAGGAAGACAAGGAGCCGCTGTTCGACGCTGCCGATACCCTGCGCGACTCGCTGCGTGCCTTTGCCGACATGATCCCGGCGATCAAGCCCAAGCACGCCATCATGCGTGAAGCGGCGCTGCGTGGCTTCTCTACGGCTACCGACCTGGCCGACTACCTGGTACGCCGTGGCCTGCCGTTCCGCGACTGCCACGAAATCGTTGGCCATGCGGTGAAGTATGGGGTGGATACCGGCAAGGACCTGGCCGAGATGAGCCTGGACGAACTGCGTCAGTTCAGCGACCAGATCGAGCAGGATGTGTTTGCGGTACTGACCCTGGAAGGGTCGGTGAATGCGCGTGACCATATTGGTGGTACGGCGCCGGCGCAGGTGCGGGCTGCCGTTGTTCGTGGCAAAGCCCTGTTGGCGTCTCGCTAAGCCCCAAGGCGAGGGCTTCGCCCTCGTTCGCGGGCACGCCCGCTCCCACAGTGGGAGCGGGCGTGCCCGCGAAGGGCTCAGCGCTTACCGCTGCGAATCATCTCCATGAAGGCCGGCATCGCTGCCTCCTTGTCTGCCACGATCCGCGCCATGTGCGGGTTCTCACCCATCAGCTGGAGCAACGCCTTGGCTTGCGGAAAGTCCGCCAGCAGGTCGATGTTCAGCACCTTCTTACCCACCGCATAAGCCAGATCGACCGAGAAGCAGAACATCAGGTCTGCCAGCGTCAGTTGCTCACCCGCTACATACGGCGCAAAGCGCCCGTTACGCTTGAGCGTGGCGAAGCCGGCCAGCAGGTCGGTACGTGCCTTATCCTTGACCAGTGGCTCTACCGCCATGCCAAAGAAGGACTCGGCGTAGCAGGTACGGGCTGGCAGCTCGATGTACAGTTCAATTTCCTTGAGCAACTCGCGTACCTTGGCCTGCTGGAACGGGTCGGCCGGCAGCAGCGCCTTGCCGCCCTGAGTCTGCTCGATGTAGTCGAGGATCACGCTGGTTTCGCTGAGAAAACCGTGTTCGGTTTCCAGCACCGGCACCTTGCCCCGCGGGCTCACTTCCAGCGCCTTTGGCGCCTGGCCGCCGTAAAAGGTGACCTCTTCGAAAGGCAGGCCTTTTTCCAGCAGCGCCAGCTTGACCATGTTGTAGTAGTTGCTGACCGAGAATCCATGAAGCTTGAGCATGAAGTAACAGCCTCCGGGCCGTAAGGGGTTTGGCTCGGCTTTTATAGACCGTAAGCCTGTTCCTGACTAGCGTCATGCACCTCGTCAATGCCCGGGCATTGCCGCTACAGGCGTGGCACACTGTGCATCCCACCACAGGAGTACCGCCAATGAGCGAGCCCACCGACATCGACAATGACGACGAAGCCTTCGCCGAGGCAACGCTGACCCAAGCCATCGAGAACCAGATCGAAAGCGGCGAGCCGCCGGCGGCCAAGGCCACTTTCAACAAGCTGACCCTGGTTGGTTGGGAACGTGAAGACATTCTCAACGTGATGGCCCATGTGCTGGCCTACGAGATTGACAACATGCTGGCAGAAGACCGCGCGTTCAACGGCGAGTGGTACGAAAATGCCCTGCGTGCGCTGCCCGAGCTGCCACCTGAGATGGATCAAGGCGAGTACGAATAACCCGGCTACACTCGAAGATCAGGCACCGTAGAAAGTGCCGTAATCCTCGTCTGGAAGTCAGGAGTTACCATGCCTTTTACCCCCGATCTTATCGATGAAATGGAAGTACTCGCGCTGTTCAAGCACGACAGCAGCCAGGAAGGCATCAAGATAACCAGCACCGCATCCCCCGCCCTGGTCGCCGCTGCGCAGCGCCTGCATGAAAAGGGGCTGACCGATCAACCGGATGGCGGCTACCTGACCAGCCTGGGTCATGACGCGGTTGAAAGTGTGCAGTTGCTGCAGAATATTCTCAAGGCGCCGCAGCTGGCCTGAGTGCCCTTCGCGGTCAAGTGTGTAGGAGCGGCCTTGTGTCGCGGTCGGGCCGCAGAGCGGCCCCGACAATTTGTGCAGCGCTGCCGAAATCCTGGGGCCGCTTTGCGGCCCGATCGCGACACAAGGCCGCTCCTACAGGGGGACGGCGCAAGGTTTTAGTTAGCAGTTGCCCTGCGCTTCTCTGCCAGGCGCGAGCGCCCGTACAGCAAGATGATCGCCAGCAACGCCACCGCCTGCGCCGACAGCGAGTAGACGTCGGGATGAATCCCCAACCAGTCAAACTCGAAGAACGCTACCGGGCGCGTGCCCAGCACCCCGGCTTCTTGCAGCGCCTTCACGCCGTGCCCGGCGAACACCACTGACAACGTGCACAGCAGTGCCGCATTGATGCTGAAGAACAGCGTCAGGGGCAGCTTGGCCGAACCGCGCAATATCACCCAAGCCAGGCCCACCAGCAGCACCAATGCCGTGGCGCCGCCTGCCAGCACCGCCTGGTGCCCGGCAGGGCCCGCCTGCAGCCACAAGGTTTCATAGAACAGGATCACTTCGAACAACTCGCGGTACACCGAGAAGAACGCCAGCACCGCGAAGCCAAAGCGCCCGCCACCACTGACCAGGCTGTTCTTGATGTAGTCCGTCCACGCAGCGGCGTGGCGTCGGTCGTGCATCCATACCCCAAGCCACAGCACCATCACGGCCGCAAACAGCGCCGTGCAGCCCTCCAGCAACTCACGCTGGGCACCACCGACATCGATCACATAGGCCGCCAGCGCCCAGGTAGCGAAGCCAGCGACCAGCGCCAGGCCCCAGCCGATGTTGACGCTGCGTACCGCTGACTGCTGGCCGGTGTTGCGCAGGAACGCCAGGATCGCCGCCAGCACCAGAATCGCCTCAAGGCCTTCACGCAACAGAATCAGCAGGCCAGAGACATAACTCAGCGACCAGCTCAGGCCGTCGCTACCCAGCAGCTTTGCCGCTTGCTCAAGCTTGACCTTGGCTTCGCCCAGGCGCTGCTCGACTTGGCCCACGGGCAGGCCATCCTGCAAGGATTGGCGGTAAGCCATCAGCGTCTTTTCAGTGGCCTTGCGCGCCTGGGTATCGATGTTGTCCAGCGAGCTTTCTACCAGCTCGAAGCCCTCAAGATAGGCCGCAACCGACAGGTCATAAGCCTGGTCGCGGTCGCCTGTACGGTAAGCGGCCAGGCTTTTGTCGAGCGTACTGGCGGTGTATTCAAGCAATTGCGCAGGGCCACGCTTGACCTGCGGCGGCTGGGCACGCTGGGCGCGGAATGCTTCCACGGCCGCGGTGCCTTCGTTGGCGGCGATTTCGGCCGGGGTCTGGCGGGCCAGGTCGGCGATGTTCCAGGTTTTGTCGCCTTTGCCGGCTTCCGCCTTGGCGGTGAAGCTGGCGATGTACGCCGCCACGTCCCAGCGCTGGCGGTCGTCCAGCTGGTCGGCAAAGGACGGCATCTCGGTGCCGTCGATGCCCAGGGCAAGGGTGTTGTAGAGGTCGAACAGGCTCAACTGGTCAAGGCGCGCGACGTCGCGCAGGTTGGCCGGCGCGGGCTCCAGGCCGACGCCTGCCGGGCCATCGCCCGCGCCGCTTTCACCGTGGCAGATGGCACAGTTTTGTGCGTACAGGGCAGCACCACGGGCCGGGTCCGGGGTGATTATCGGGGCTTGGCTCACCTCATAAGCCACCGCAAGGCGTGCGCCCAGTTGCCGGGCCTGCCTGGATACCGCTGGGCCGTCCAGACGCTGGTCGATGGCCTGGCGCAGCGCTTGCACGCCCTGCTCCAGTGCCGCGTGCTCGGCATTTGCAGGCAGGCCTTTGACCAGTTCGGCCAGTACCGCGCCGAACTCGCGCTGCTCGTCGTATTCGCCGCTGTCGACCACCTTGCCGTCACTCACGGTTGGCGGGTAGTCGGCACCAATGTAGTCAAGCAGGTGCAGGGCCTTGGTAGCCTCGGCGGGGGCTTCGGCCAATGCCGCAGCGCTGCACAGCGCCAGCACCGTGCCGAGCAATAAAGCCGGCAGCCAGGCAAGCGGACGGGAACGGGTTTTCATGGCCAGTCTCGAAGGGAATGCGAAAGAGAACATTGTTCACTTCCACTTTGCTTCACTCAAGGGTGCTGGGCGGATTTCATGAAAAATCTTGGTACAAATAAGATCAAGCGGGATGGCACGGTACCTGGGGGCAGGCTTGCCGGCGATGAAGGAGGCACCGATGCCACAGGAAACACCGGGTACCAAATGATTCACCGCGGGTAGGTCCTTACCCACTAGCCTGTTGAGCCACTATTCAAGAGGCAGGGAACATGGATCGTCCCCATTCAAAGCAGCTACGGCTTGGCCGGTTTTCGGAAACCCGTCGGTTGTATTTGCTTACCAGCACCACCCTGGCAAGAGCCCCAATCTTCAATGACTTTCGCTCAGCCCGCTTGCTGGTGGCCGAGTTCCGCCAGGCTGAAGAGGAAGGTAGCGCCCGATCGCTTGCCTGGGTGGTGATGCCTGACCATTTCCACTGGTTGGTCGAGCTCGGGCCGGCCAGCCTGAAGCGGCTGATGCGCAGGGTGAAGTCCCGTAGCACCATGATGATCAACAGGCATCGAGGGCGAAGCGGCCAGCTCTGGCATAAGGGGTTTCATGACCGGGCCGTGCGGCGTGAGGAGGATGTGCAGGATGTGGCGCGGTATATCGTCATGAACCCCAAGCGGGCGGGTCTTGTTACGAGGGCTGGGGATTATCGGCATTGGGATGCGATTTGGCTCTGACCAGATGTTGCCTGCGGGGGCCCTATCGCAGGCAAGCCAGCTCCCACAGGGATCGCCTTAGGGCTGACAGGTGTTTGCCACAAGGTATGCAGCGCCTGTGAGATCGAGCGCCGCCCGCGCGGCGCATCGCGAGCTGCGCTCGCTCCTACGTTTGTTTCGGGCCAATTATTCCTGTGGGATTTGCGCGCGAACGCCTTGGCGCATGCCTCAAAATCGCGTCGTACGAACAAGGCGGCCGCGCGCATCTGGCACAGGGGTTACTGGCCCGAAACAAACGTAGGAGCGAGCGCAGCTCGCGATTGCGCCGCGCGGGCGGCGCTCGATCTCACAGGCGCTGCCATACCTTGTGGCAAACACCTGTCAGCCCTAAAGCGATCCCTGTGGGAGCTGGCTTGCCGGCGATTGGGCCTCAAGGCTTTGAGGTGTCCTTCCAGCCACCACCGAGGGCGAGGAACACGCCAATTTGCCCCAACGCCACTTGGCTATCGGCCGCTGCCAGTTGCGCGCGCATGTCGGTATAGGTGCGGGTCGCCTGCAAGTCCGCCAGGAACGACTCACGCCCGGCCTGGTAGTACCGGTGCGTCTGGTCTGCCGCATCCTTGGCCGACTTCTCTGCCTCGGCCAGTGCGTCACGCCGGTCCAGCAGGGCACTGTACTGCGCCAGGCGAGTCTGGGTCTCGCGGATGGCGTTCAGCACCACACCGTCGAAATTCGCCAAGGCAGCTTGCGTAGAGGCTTCAGCCATGCGGATGCGGGCGCGTGTGCCGTTGGTGGGGATGCTCCAGCTGATCTGCGGGCCGAAACCCCAGCGGTTGGTCGACGGCTCACCAAGGTTTTCCAGAATACCAATCGTGCCCACCTGGGCACCGATGCTGATGTCCGGGTACAGCGCGCCGGTAGCAACCCCGATGGAGGCAGTTGCTGCGGCCAGCTGGCGTTCGGCCTGGCGCACATCAGGCCGGCGTTTGAGCAACGCAGCACCGTCGCCCACCGGCACCAACTGGTTCAGGTGCGGCAGCTCGGCACAATCGGCGGTGCCGGCGGGCAACTGGTCTACCGGTTTGGCCAGTAACGCAGCCAAGGTGTACAGGCCGGTTTCACGCTCGGCCTTGAAGCGCGGCAGTTCGGCGCGCAAGGACTTGAACTGGGTCTGCGAGCGGGTGACCTGGGTTTCATCGCCACGACCTGCATCACGCAAGCGCTGGTTAAGCTTCACGCTTTGCTCCTGCAAGTCGAGCGACTGGCGGGCGATGTGGTATTCCTCGTTGGCCGAGCACACCTGGGTATACGCTTTGACCACGTCGGCCACCAAGGTGATGCGGGCGGTATCGGCAGCACCCTGCACCGCGTCTGCATTGGCCTTTGCAGCCTCGGTGCCACGCTTGAACGTGCCCCACAGGTCGAACTGATACGAAGCGCTGATGATGGCCTCGCCAATGTTGGCCACCGGCACCTTCTCAGGCTGCAGGAAGGCTTCGCCAGACTCCTGCAAGCGCTGGGCACCCAGTTTGACGCCGCCGTTCAAGCCACCTTGCGACTCGGCCACCTCGACCTGGGCGCGGGCCTTGGCGATGTTGGCCGCGGCTACGCGCAGCTCGGTATTGGCACTCAGGGCCTGGCGCACCAGCTCGTTCAGCCGTTGATCCTGATACAGCTGCCACCAGTCCTCGGGCACCGGCGCCGAAACCACGCTGTCGGCATCCTGGCGCAACGGGCCATTAAGGTCGCTGCGTTGCACCGCCGCGTCCTTCGGCACCTCATAGTCGGGGCCGACCATCATGCAGGCCCCCAGCGACAGGCACAGGCCAGCCAGGATGAGCTGTTTCATGGGTGCTGGCCCTCGATGATCGACACCGTGGCGGTACGCCCGGCGATCATGCGGAAGTCCTCTGGCACTTCGTCAAACGCGATGCGCACCGGAATACGCTGGGCCAGGCGCACCCAGCTGAACGCCGGGTTAACGTTGGGCAGCAGGTTGGCGCCGCTGCTGCGGTCGCGGTCTTCGATACCGGCGGCAAAACTCTGCACATGGCCGCGCAGGCGGGTGTTGTCGCCCATCACGCGGATATCCACGGCATCGCCGATATGGATGCCGCCAAGCTTGGTTTCTTCGAAGTAGCCATCGACGTGGTACGAGGCACTGTCGACCACCGACAGCACCGGGCGGCCGGCGGTGACGAATTCGTGGTTACGCGGCGCCCGGTCGTTCAGGTAGCCACCTACCGGGCTGCGTACCACCGAGCGGTCGAGGTTGAGCTGGGCGGTATCGACCGCCACCTGTGCCTCGCTGACGGCCGAGCGGGCGCGGGCCACGCGGGACTGGCTTTCCTCCAGTTGCTCGGCCGCCACCAGGTTGCCCAGCTTGCGGTTGCGCTGCGCTTCGCGGGAGGCCTGGGCCAGGGTTTCCTGGCGCTCGCCGAGGGTGGCCTTGGCCTGGCGCAGGGCCAGGGTGAAGCGGTCCTGGTCGATGGTGAACAGCACGTCGCCGCGCTTGACGGTCTGGTTGTCGTGCACCTCGACTTTCTGGATCAAGCCCGACACATCGGGGGCGATCTGGATCACGTCGGCGCGGATATGGCCGTCGCGCGTCCAGGGCGCAAACATGTAGTAGACGACCATCTGCCATACGAGCACGGCGGCGAAGGTCACTACCAGCAAGGTCAGGACCACACGGCCCAGGGTCAGCAAAGGTTTTTTCATGGCAGCATCAGGTTTCGGCAAAAGTGGTCCACCGCGCCAAGCAGCACGGCATACAGGGCAACGTTGAACAACGCCCGGTGCCAGACCAGGCGGTAGAAATGTATACGCACCAGCACCGCGTGCAGCCCAAGGAACAGCAGGTAGGTGCCAAGCATCATCACCAACAGCGTGGGCAGGAACACCCCGCTGATATCCAGTTCACCAATCACAGGGGCGCTCCGTCGAGGCCGGCAGGCAGTTGCAGTTGTTCGGCGGGTTCGAGCATCACCTCCACACCTGGCAGCAGGGCAAGGCGCAGGCCGCTCAGCGCATGCAGCAGGTGGGTGCGGGCATCGCCACGCTCGTACAGTTCATCCAGATTCAGCGCCAGCCGCGCCCGCTCCATGTTGCGCAGCAGCGCAGCCGGTGCATGCAGGCGCTGGCCAGCGTGCAGGCAGGCGGCGTAGTGCGCACCCACTTCGGCAACCACGGTATTGAGCCGCTCACGGGCCTGCTGACCAGCGCGCGGCAGGTAGGCCAGCAAGTCGAGCAGGTTCAACCCAACACGCAGGTCACGCAGCGCTACACCGCTGTCCTGGCCCGTTTGCGACAGGCGCGGCAGGTGCTGCATCAGGCGGTCGAGCATCTGTACGCCAAGCTTGCGATGTTCGGCCAGGGTCGCCGGCCCGGTCATTTCGACAATGTCGCGCCAGGCGAAGCGGGTCATGCGCTTGGCAGCCAGCTCCACCCCAAAGGGGCGCATGACCAACGTCCAGATGAAGGCGAACAGCAGGCCGACGGGGCCGGCCAGGTTGGAATTCAGGAAGGTGAAGAAGTCGGCATCATAGGCGCCCTGGATGCTGATGAAAGTCGAGGTGTTGACGATGGTCAGCAACGTGCCCAGGTAAAAACGCGGTTGCACGGTCAGGGTGCCGACGCAGATGAACGGCACGGCAAAGGCCAGCACCAGCATCGGGAAGTCGTGCAGGTTGGGCAGCACCAGGAACAGGTACAGGCTGGAGAAGATCACCGACAGCAAGGTCCAGAAGAAGAACCGGTAGATCTGCGGTGCCGGGTCGTCCATGGCCGCGAAGAAACTGCACGACACGGCCGCGAGGATTACCGCGCTGGCGCCGTCGTTCCAGCCCAGGCCAATCCACAGGCCACAAGCGACGATGATCGCCAGCACCGTGGTGGCCACCGAGTACAGCATCAGGCCACGGTCGAAGAACGGTGTCAGCCGGCCCAGGCGCCAGTGCCGGTACACGGCCCGCCAGGGCGTGGCATCGTCGGTGCGCAGGGCATGTTGCAAGGTGCAGCAGTCCTGCCACAGGTCGGCCCATTCGGTCAGCCGGTACAGGGCGTTGGATAACAGCAGCTCGGCGCGCTGGTCGAGCATGGCGGCAGCGGGCTGCAGGCGCTCGATCTGCTCGTGCAGCGCAGCCCAGCGGGCGACAGAAGGGCTGGCGGCAGTCCCTTGCAGCCATTCGCGAGCGGCGGCGAGCACAGGCTGCAACTGGGCGAACTGGGCCGGGGCCCGGCCCTCCAGGGCGACCAGCGCATCATCGAGCGCATCGATGACCGGCAGCAGGTGAATCATCCGCCCACGCAGCTCACGGGCGTTTTTCAGGGTGTGCGGGCCAGCCCCTTCGTGGCCGAGCTGGCCGATCATCAGCTCCAGCGAGTTGAAGGTGGTGACCATCGCCCCGCGCATGCCGCCGACCTTGTCGGTGCTGCCAGCGCGGGCCAGGTAGGTATCGCTGTAGTTAAGGGCCTCGGTAAACCAGTTGCCGGTGGCGCCGACCACCACTGGGGCCAGCCGGCGAGGCCAGAAAATGGCGCCAACGACGGCTGCGCAGACAATCCCCAGGCAGATTTCCTGGGCGCGGGAAGACGCGACGTCAAACACCGCCAGGGGGTTATCCACAACCGCCAGTGCGATCATCGGCAAGGTGTAGCCGGCCAGCATCAGCATGTAGTTGTTGGCCGTGCGCAGGTTCAGCGAGAGGAACAGCAGGGTGCCGGTCCACAGGGCGATGGCAATGCTCAGCAGCAACGGCGACTGTACCAGCGGTGGCACCAGGAGGACCGCCCCCCCGGCACCGAGCAAGGTGCCCACGGCACGGTACAGCGCCTTGGAGCTGGTTGGGCCAACGAAGGGGCTGGAAACGATGTACACCGTGGCCATGGCCCAGTAGGGCCGCGGCAACTGCATGAGCAGGGCAATGTACAGGGCGATCATCGAGGCCGCGAAGGTGCGCACACCGTAGAACCAGTCCCGCGCCGGGGGGACCGAGCTGAAGAAGCCGTTCATGCCACCCCGCCTGCACCGCCCAGGCCGGCAGCCTCGAAGGCGCGCAGCACGCGCAAGGCGGCTTCCAGGTCAGCCTGGTCGATGCCTTGCAGCACATCCCTGCGCACGCGCACCAGTTCGGCTTCGATGGCTTCGGCCAAGCGGCGGCCTTCAGCGGTGAGGCTCAGGGCCTTGGCGCGACGGTCGAGGGGGTCTTCACTGCGGCAGACCAGGCCAGCCTTGCACAGTTGGTCGAGCAGGCGTACCAGTGACGGGCTTTCCAGGCCGGCTGCCTGGGCCACCGCCACCTGATGCACACCGTCGCCGAGGCGCACGATCATCAGCAGCGGCGCAGCGCAGGCCTCGGAGATGCCGTAACTGGTCAACGCGCAATGGCAGATGCGCCGCCAATGGCGAGCCGCAACTACCATGCCACTGCTGACCTGCAGGCGCAGGAGATCAAGGGACATGAACAGTATCCAGGTATATTCATAGTTTGCTAACTATCAATATACGCTCGTACCTCCCCCTGTCGTCAACAGCGGGTGACGAGGGGTATGGGTGAATGGGTGTGCACGCTGGAGGGTGGATTGCCTGTGCTGGCGTTATTGCCGGATTCAGCCGGGTTGTTGGGAGCGGGCGTGTCGAAGCGTCGAACCGCCGCGAACACCGGCGTAGCCGGTGCCAGCCACTGCGCTGGATTCTTCGCGGGCACGCCCGCTCCCACACAGGCCGCGTCGCGCTTACGAACTGAGTTCTCTGCGCGACAGCGCAGGCCGTAGGGCTGAGTGATCTCCCACAGGTAGTGCACACATACTGCAGCCTGTGGTCGCCTGTGCGAGCGGGGGAATCAGGGGTGTATCTGGTCTTCCAGCTTCATGGTCAGGGCGAGTGTGCTGCCCATCTGCAAGGCGCGGTCGCGCCACTGCAGGTAGCGCACGCTGTCACGGCTGCTGAAATGCACCGCCAGCTCTTCGGCCGCCTGTACCACCCCTGCGGCTGCCGCCAGTTCCAGCCAGTACAATGCGGCCTTGATGTCGGGTTCCACGTACAACCCGTGCATCAAGCGATAACCCACCTCGAAGCGGCAACGCGCTTCGCCACGCTCGGCCCCGCGCATGAACCACTGGTAGGCCTGCACCAGGTCTACCTGCCATTGCTGCTCGCCATCGCACACTTCTTCTTCATACAGGTCACCCAAGGCCGCCGCGGCATGCAGCATGCCGCGCTCAAAGGCCTGCCGGTAGCAATCCGCCGCCTGGGCATAGGAGGGGTCTACGCCCTTGCCGAAGTAATGCTGCTGGCCAAGGTTGAACCACGCGGCAGCATTGCCCTGCAGCGCCGCCATGCGCAACAGGTGCCCGGCCAGCACGGTATCAGCGCGCCAATACTTGCCGTTGAGCCAGATCCAGCCCAGGTCGTTGAGCGCCGCTACGCTACCTTGCAATGCCTGGCGGCGCAGGTCGGCGTAAACGGCCTGCAGGTCACTGGCTTCGTCCAGGCGGTTGATCAGCAGCGAGCGCTGGCTGGGCAAGCCTACCCCGGCGAACAACCGATGCCGCCTGCCGGCCGGTGCCGGGGCGGCGATGACCCGTTCGGGCAAAAGGCGGGCAAGCAGCGAATGGATATTGCTGGCAGCAGACATGTTCATCCTCATTGAACGACGCACAACCCCAACCTTCGGCTGTGATGAGGCGTGATTCTGCGTGATGTCACGTCAAAACCTGTCGCGAACGATTCGGCACCAGGCAACCAAATGCGACTTACTTGATCTGAGCAGGGCGTGGCCAATTGCCATGCCCCTCGCCTGCCGCCATGCTATGACGGCAAGCCTAGACAAGGACGTTATCTTTTGCCGTTCGCCACCACTCGCGCCACCCTCAGCCGCCAATGGGCGCTGCTGCGTCAGCTACCCAGTCGCTCCCCGGGCATTACCAGCGCCGAGCTGGTGTGGCGCCTGCGCGACGTGGGCTTCACTGTCAGCAAGCGTACCGTTGAACGCGACCTGAATGAGCTTTCGTTGATTTTTCCGCTGGAGCGCAATGACAAGAGCATACCGTTCGGCTGGCACTGGGCGGCCAGTGCGGTGGGCGAACTGCGCGGTAATTTCGACTTGCTGACACATCTGCGAGGGGATGCGTTGCAGCCATCGCAGGGTGAGGGCGTGGAGCTGGTTGCGCGAATCAGCGATGCACTGGCGCGGCAGTTGCGGGATGCGCCATTGAGCAGCGACATGCAACTGACGGCACTGGAGCATGGGCATCGGTTACGCGGCACGGTAAGTGACGGCTGGCCATTACGCTGGTGGCTCTTGAGCCATGGGGACAGGGTGGTGGTAGAGCAGCCTGCCGCCTTGCGGGAGGAGATTGGCAGGATTCTTAGCAATGCGGCAGCTCAGTACCAGAATTTGTAGCCTGTACCGGCCTCTTCGCCAGTAAACCCGCGCCTACACAAGTTGATCGGATACTTATAGACGCGAGCTTTCCCGCGAAGAGGTGTAAACAGGATTACACATTAGTTCTGCATCTTACCGTATCTCAGCTGCTCAATATTTTGAGCACAAGACTGCAAACAATCAAAGTTCGACAGCCATTCACTTTCACCAAGAGTTTCACTCTCCTGCGCATTGAAACTAGTATTTTTACCAGTTGTTGGGAGTGGCGTCCGCATCTATGCTGACTCTACAGCCCCGCGGAATCACAGGAAATTAACAATGTCACGTCGCGATCAGAATATCAGGCGTTTCTATCAAGGCCGACAGCTGTGCACATTGTTGACTCAAGACGAAGCCTGGATGGCATTGCGTGCCAACAGAGAGCTCATCAGCGAACGGCTCCTCCCGCAAGGGAGGGCACCTTACACCATTTTACCGGGTGCGGACCCAAGCCGGAGTGTCATCTGCACAAAAAGAGCCAAAGCGTTAACGAACCTAGCCTACACGCCATATGGTTACATTAAAGAACGATTCCAGGGCAGTGGTCGATTGCAATTTAATGGGCAGCTACCCGAAGCCTCGATAAGCTGCTATTTGCTGGGCAGTTACAGACTGTTCAGCTCGTGTTTAATGCGTTTCTTCACTCCTGATGCCTGGAGCCCCTTTGGTGCTGGCGGTCGCAATGCCTACGCTTATTGTGAAAATGATCCACTAAACCACTCGGACCCTAGCGGGCACGGTAAAGTTTCTAACAAAAGCGCTGGTCCCTCTAGCCCCAATCTAAAATTACTTAAAGAAGCTGCTGACAAGCAGGCCTACCGCGAAGCCAAGATTCCCTTACAAAGAGAAATGTTCAATAAAAAAGTGACTCCCACCCCGCTATATTCAGATCCAAAACTTAAACCTGTCGCAAAACAAATAAACTCTCTTAAAAAGCTAATTATCTCGATCCGGAACAGCGAGCTAAAAAATAAGAATGACCGCATAGACCTTGCGGCCGCATCAATGTGGAAAATGGCAGACGAATACGGTTTAGGCACAACAGCAGTTACGGGCATAGCGTCCAGATCCAGCTATGCCAGCCACATAAAGGAATTGGCAGACACTCTAGATAAAGACCCAGCAAACACCATAAAAAAAATGACTGGCATAGACGATTCTAAATATCATGATAAACTTAAAGCAGTTACCATCCGGCAAAAACCGTGAGACTTGATTTATCCTTGCACGTCAAGTTTAGCCAGCTGCACTTAAGAATTCATCTTCAATTTTTCTGAAGATGACGGCTTCAGCATACGTATGTAACCACCCCATCGTTTTGCTCCGTGGAAGGGACCTGCGCGAGCGGCTAGCGTATATTGATAAGTTTGATTTACCGCTGTGCTTGTGCGGGTCATCCACGCGGCGTCTCCCAACGCAGCACGGTCAACCGCTCCAGGTTATTGAACACGAGCCCTTCCGCCAGAAGACACCACCGCCAACCCGGCACACAGCTTGATTGACGGCAAGGTCGCAAACACCAGATACACTTGAAGTACAGCCCTAGAACTGTCCTGCCGCGGGGACCGCCTGCAGTCAGATCAGCCCGCCCTGCTCTTCTTCGTCAATCAGGTTGTTGAGGCTGCTGAGCGCCTTGCGCGCCGTGGAACGGTTGAGCAGCTTGGCCTGCGCGCCGGCGGGCAGGTCGGTGATCTTGAACACGCCCTTGGCAGTCAGCACATCGATCAGGTCTTCAAGTACGCGGATCATGTCCAGGTCACTTTGCTTGAGCTGATTGAGGCTGTTTTCCACGACATCATCGGCAAACCATTCCTGAATATCCGCATGGTCGGCTGGGAGCATCTCGGTGAACTCATCAAAAGCGGCTGCCTCTACACGCAGCAACTTACCGGCGGCATTGCGTTGCACGTAGAACATGGCGGTGTCCCTCGTCACTTTGGTTCCTTGTTGGTAGGCAGCAGCATAGGCAAAGATCAGCAGGCACGCAGGCCCAGCGCCTGAGTATGCGCTGTCGGAAGGTGCCAGGAAAGAGCCGGCACGGCCATTACTTGGTTGATGGGGCCCTTGCGGGCGCGGCCTTGTGGAATGAAACAGGGGCCGCGACGGTCAGGCGCGGCCCCTTCAACACATCAGCTGTCCTTGTTGTGGATGATGATGGTCGGGTCAGCACCGCTGATCAACGAGTTGATCGTGGTGTTGGACCAGTTCACCCCTTCAAGCTTGATGGTCACATCGGCATTGGCGATACCGCCTGCGGCGTTGAGCTTGCCTTCGCTGCTGACCTGCAAGGTGGTCGTACCTTCAACCGTGGTGAGCTTCAGGTAATTGTCGATGGTACTGCCCTTCTCGCCTTGCAGCAGATCGCTCAAGTCGATCTTGTCCTTGTCCCCCATCTTGAAGTCTTTGATGACGTCGTTACCGAAATCACCCGCTTTCCACACGAAGGTGTCTGCGCCGCTGCCACCGATCAGGATATCGTCGCACTGGCCACCGATGAGGGTGTCGTTCCCGGTACCGCCCAGCAGGATATCGTTGCCTTTGCCACCATCGAGCGTGTCGTTACCACCTTGGCCAAAGAGAATGTCGTTGCCATTGCCGCCCGACAGGATGTCGTTGCCGTCTTTGGCGCCGGAGATGTCAAACTCGTTGTAATGCTCAGTGATGTACTGGTGGACATTGCTGGTGGTGATGGAGCTGACATCAACGCCGCTCTTCTGTGCGACATAGCTTTGCAGGGCCTGGTAGCCCTCGCTGACGACACCATTGAGGGTAATCAGGTCACCGAAGATGATGTCGTTGCCGTTGCCACCGTCGATGGTATCGGCACCTGGCACCGTGGCTTCGGTATGACCGAGAATCGCCTTCGCCAGGTCGGACGGGTCGATGTTGGTCTGCGGCTTGCCTGCGCTGTCGTAAGGCTTCAGATCATTGAGGCTGATGTCGTCGTTTAAGCCAATAGCGTAGACCTTGCTCAAACCGGGAACTGTAGAACTGCCTCCCAACAGCACGAAGCTGTCGGTTGTATTCGAGGCTGAATCATTCCAGTTCGAGGTCGTGCCCTTACCAGTGCCGCCCTGGCTGGAAAACTCGTAGGTACCATCGCCTTGAGCATGAATCGTACCCAGCGTGTCGCTAGAGTAAAGAACGAAGTTACCCCATATGTTATAGCCATAGGTCGAGACTTTGACCACGCCAGTACTGCTGATATCAACTTTGTGCGTCGCATCAGCCCATTCGCTGAAGGTGCCACCCACTTTGTAGTTGTTGACATTGACAACATCGTCGAGGGTCTTGCCACCCGTCCACAGCCGTTTGTCGGTAACTTCATTGCGTTGATAGAACGTCGGTTTGCCGTCCGTGATGAAGTACGTCAGGTTGTCCGCACCGGCGTTTCCGGTAGCCATCGTGCTCTTGAAGAAGTTTGCAGTAGTCTTGAAGGCGTCTTCGTAGTTAGTACCGCCACCCTCTGTCCCACCTTGCATCGACTTCAAAACAGCCTGCAATTGGCTGAGGGCGTTCGGGTCGGCAAGGTTCACTGCAACGTTCATGTTGACCTGCGAATCGAAGTCCACCAGGAAAATGTTTACCGTACCCGACGTGTCGGAACCCAAGCTTGCTTTGAGCGTGGAGAACACCGAAGCCAGCTGCGACTTGGCAGCAGCAATCGAGTCGTCAGTCATACTGCCGGAACTGTCCACGATAAACGCGATGTTGTAGTTCTTGCCCGCTACAACGTTCAGCCCGGAAACATCTGCAACAATGATGTCGTTACCTTCGCTGCCGGTCATGGCGTCGTTGCCCGATGTGCCTACGCTGGCCTTGTAGGTCGCGGGATACACGGTTACCGGGATATTGCCGGTGGTAATAGCCGAACCACCCACGCTTTCAGTGGCAGTCGAGATGACCGTAACGTCGAACGAACCTTTGTAGTAGGTCGGTGGCGTCAGCGTGAGGCTGCTGAGTTTCCAGCCCGTTACATCCACCGGCGTGCTGCCTACCGTGACAGTATGGCCTGCACCGTCGCTGAGCACGGTCCCTTTGGGGATACCGCTCAGGCTTACGCTCAGGGTTTCCGAACCGTCAGTGTCGGTGAGGGCGGTGGAGATAGCCACCAGTTTGACCGAGCCGCCTTCCGGCCCCTCATTGAGCTTGTAACCGTCATAGTAGCTTTGCCCGTTCACAGTGTGCAGATCGGACACGCCCAGGCCAGCCTTGGCCATCTCGGTCACGTTCTGGTACATCTTGATGTTCGAGCTGCTCAGGTCGGTGACGCCACCGTCGCCGACCTTGATGTTCAGGTCATAGCTGCCTGGGCCGGCCTGGTTGGCATGGTAGACCTCGAGCGGGTAGTAGCCGCTGGTGTTCGGGGTAAAGGTCCCCGACACCTGGCCACCAGCACCCCAGGTGGCAGTGACCACAGTCTTACCGCCGATGGTGACCACGAAGCTGTCGTCGGCAGTGCCGCTGAAGGTGTAGGTCTTGCCGGCTTCGAGGTAGATCAGGCCAGAGGTTTTGGAGCCGGTGCCACCTGCAACGCTGCCATCGGACTGAACATTGGTCGTGGTGCTGCTGGAGCTGGCACTGCCCGAGTTGGCAAAGACCGTCTTCAGGTCATCGCCGGTAATGCCGTTACCACCCGTGCCAAGACCTTTGAGGCTGTTCCAGACTTCCTTGGTGAGGCCTTTGGAATCGATGTCGGCGCTGCCGAAACTCAGCGTGGGCTTGTCGGCAACCGGGCGAATGTCGACCTTCATGGTCGAATCTGTGCCTACGTTGGTGCCGTCATTCGGCTTGAACTTGAATTGCGCGTAGTCGGCTTGCTGGTTGCCCACGCCGTTGCCGCCATAATTATCGGTCCCAGACTCGTTGCGCAGCGGAACGAACTTCAGGTTGCCGGCCTCGATGCTGGCCTGGCTGACAACCTGGCCAACGCCCACATTGGTCCAGGCCGTGCCGTTGAAGAACTGCAACGTGCCGGAAGCCGGGATCGAGCTGATGGTTACCGACAGACCAGTGTTGCCATCGGGGTCGGAGACATTGAAGTCGCTCCAGGCAAACACATAGTTGGTGTCTTCCACACCAAACACTGCACCGCCGCTCGAAACTGGCAGGTGGTCGTTGTCCACGATGGTCGTGGTAACGCTCGATTTGCTGGTATCCACCTGCAGATTCTCGAACTTGCCACCCGACACGCCTACGATCGTTACCACAAAGTTTTCGGTACCCTCGACCAGCTTGTCGTCGATGGTGCCGATGGTGAACGTGGTACCGCTGCTGTTGGCCGGAATCTTCACAGTGGTCACACCGATGAAGTCCTCGCCGTTCTTGGCGGTGTCGCTGTAGCTGAGCGTAACGGTGACCTCGTCCTTGGCCTCGTGGGTGAGGTTCAGGGTGTAAGTACCCGTCTCGCCTTCGTTCAGAGACGTCGTGCCGTTGATGCTGACTTTGGCAACGTCACCTTGGCCAGACGGCTCGTCGGTGACCGATGTGCTGACGCTAGTGGTGCTCGGCACCAGTTTCTCGAACACCTTGTCGCCGCTCACGGTGATGTCGGTGATCGACTTGGTGATCGTCGGCTGGCCGCCTACGTATACGTCGTCCGGTGCATTGATGGTCACGCTGCCGGTGGCCGAACCCGCATTGATGGTGACCTGGGTGCCACCGCTCAGGGTGACGGTCACACCGCCATGGCCGGTAACCGGCAGGTTGCTGTTATCACCCACCAAGGTCACGGTGTACGTAATCGCGCCACCTTCGGCCACGGTGGACTTGTCCACCGACAGCACTGCAGTGACCTTGCTTTCGGTATCGGTCACGCTGACCGAGGCCGGGTTGCTGAACTCCAGCTTCTCGAAGGTGGCGTTCGGCACTTCGGCCTTGCTGATACCCACCGTGACGGTGCCCGGGTCCTTGAACACGTCATCACCTTGCGCCGGTGCGGTGTAGACCTTGCTGGTCTCGCCCGCCTTGAAGAGCACGGTGTCGTTGTTGCTCAGGGTGACGGTCAGGTCCTTGTCCAGCGGCTTGTTCAGGCTGACGGTGAAGGTCGGTGCAGTGGCTTCGTTGACCGAAGACTGGTTGGCAACGATGCTGACCTTGACCAGGTCGCCTTGGCCAGACGGTTCGTCGGTTACCGATGTGCTGACGCTGGTAGTGCTCGGCACCAGTTTCTCGAACACCTTGTCGCCGCTCACGGTGATGTCGGTGATCGACTTGGTGATCGTCGGCTGGCCGCCTACGTATACGTCGTCCGGCGCATTGATGGTCACGCTGCCGGTGGCCGAACCCGCATTGATGGTGACCTGGGTGCCACCGCTCAGGGTGACGGTCACACCGCCATGGCCGGTAACCGGCAGGTTGCTGTTATCGCCCACCAGGGTCACGGTGTACGTGATCGCGCCACCTTCGGCCACGGTGGACTTGTCCACCGACAGCACTGCAGTGACCTTGCTTTCGGTATCGGTCACGCTGACCGAGGCCGGGTTGCTGAACTCCAGCTTCTCGAAGGTGGCGTTCGGCACTTCGGCCTTGCTGATACCCACCGTGACGGTGCCCGGGTCCTTGAACACGTCATCACCTTGCGCCGGTGCGGTGTAGACCTTGCTGGTCTCGCCCGCCTTGAAGAGCACGGTGTCGTTGTTGCTCAGGGTGACGGTCAGGTCCTTGTCCAGCGGCTTGTTCAGGCTGACGGTGAAGGTCGGTGCAGTGGCTTCGTTGACCGAAGACTGGTTGGCAACGATGCTGACCTTGACCAGGTCGCCTTGGCCAGACGGTTCGTCGGTTACCGATGTGCTGACTTTGGTGCTGCCCAGGTTCAGTTGCTCGAACTGATCGGCGCCGGCGCCTTCGACCTTGGTCAGGCCTTGAGTGATGGTGACTGGATCGTTGACGTAGACGTTGTCTGGCGCGGTGACGGTAACCGAACCGCTGGCCTCGCCTGCCTTGACGGTCACAGTGGTTCCGTCAGTCAGGGTGAAGGTCAGCCCCTTGTGGTTGGTCACTGGCAGGCTCGGATCAGCGCTGACCAGAGTCACGGTGTAAGTGATCTGGCCGCCTTCGGCCACTGTGGTGTTATCCACAGTGAGCTGGGCAGTAACCGGGCTCTGAGTATCGGTGACCGCCACGGTAGCAGGCTCGCCGATCTGCAGATTTTCCAGCTGCTCGCCGACCACTTCCGCCTTGGTGATGCTGACGGTGATCTTGCCCTCGTCTTTGAACACGTCATCGCCCTGCGCCGGAGCGGCATAGGACTTGGTGGTTTCACCTGCCGCGAAGGTCAGGGTGGCACCGGTGCTCAGGGTCACGGTGAACGGCTTATCCAAAGCCTTATTCAGGGTGACGGTGAAGGTTGGTTCGGTTGCTTCGTTGACCGAGACTTGATCGGCCACGATGCTGACCTTGACCAGGTCGCCTTCGTTGTTGCCGCCTGGGTTGCCCGGTGTGCCTGGCTCGTCAGTCACGGAGGTGCTGACGGTATCTTTGCCCAGATTCAGTTGTTCGAACTGATCAGCGCCGGCGCCTTCGACCTTGGTCAGACCTTGGGTGATAGTGACCGGATCGTTGACGTAGACGTTGTCTGGCGCAGTGACAGTGGTGGTGCCGACCGATTCACCGGCTTTGACCGTGACGATGGTACCGTCGGTCAGGGTGAAGGTCAGGCCCTTGTGGTTGGTCACTGGCAGGCTCGGATCGGCGCTGACCAGGGTCACGGTGTAAGTGATGTGGCCACCTTCGGTCACGGTGGCGTTATCCACAGTGAGCTGCGCAGTCACCGGGCTCTGGGTATCGGTCACAGCTACGGACGCAGGCTGGCCGATCTGCAGGTTTTCCAACTGCTCGCCGACCACTTCCGCCTTGGTGATGCTGACAGTGATCTTGCCTTCGTCCTTGAACACGTCATCGCCCTGCGCCGGAGCGGCGTAGGACTTGGTGGTCTCGCCTGCTGCGAAGGTCAGGGTGGCGCCGGTGCTCAGGGTTACGGTGAATGGCTTGTCCAAAGCCTTGTTCAGGGTGACAGTGAAGGTAGGTTCGGTTGCTTCGTTGACCGAGACTTGGTCAGCCACGATGCTGACCTTGACCAGATCGCCTTCGTTATTGCCACCTGGGTTACCCGGAGTACCCGGCTCGTCAGTCACGGAGGTGCTGACGGTATCTTTGCCCAGATTCAGTTGTTCGAACTGATCAGCGCCGGCGCCTTCGACCTTGGTCAGACCTTGGGTGATGGTGACTGGATCGTTGACGTAGACGTTGTCTGGCGCGGTGACGGTAACAGAACCGGTCGCCTCACCTGCTTTAACGGTCACAGTAGTCCCGTCAGTCAGCGTGAAGGTCAGACCTTTGTGGTTGGTTACTGGCAGGCTCGGATCAGCGCTGACCAGGGTCACGGTGTAGGTGATCTTGCCGCCTTCGGCCACAGTGGTGTTATCCACAGTGAGCTGGGCAGTAACCGGGCTCTGCGTATCGGTCACAGCTACGGACGCAGGCTGACCGATCTGCAGATTTTCCAGCTGCTCGCCGACCACTTCTGCCTTGGTGATGCTGACGGTGATCTTGCCTTCGTCCTTGAACACGTCATCGCCCTGCGCCGGAGCGGCATAGGACTTGGTGGTCTCGCCTGCCGCGAAGGTCAGGGTCGCACCGGTGCTCAGGGTTACGGTGAACGGCTTGTCGAGCGCCTTGTTCAGGGTGACGGTGAAGGTTGGCTCAGTGGCTTCGTTGACCGAGACTTGATCGGCCACGATGCTGACCTTGACCAGATCGCCTTCGTTATTGCCACCTGGGTTACCCGGAGTACCCGGCTCGTCAGTCACGGAGGTGCTGACGGTATCTTTGCCCAGATTCAGTTGTTCGAACTGATCAGCGCCGGCGCCTTCGACCTTGGTCAGACCTTGGGTGATGGTGACTGGATCGTTGACGTAGACGTTGTCTGGCGCGGTGACGGTAACAGAACCGGTCGCCTCACCTGCTTTAACGGTCACAGTAGTCCCGTCAGTCAGCGTGAAGGTCAGACCTTTGTGGTTGGTTACTGGCAGGCTCGGATCAGCGCTGACCAGGGTCACGGTGTAGGTGATCTTGCCGCCTTCGGCCACAGTGGTGTTATCCACAGTGAGCTGGGCAGTAACCGGGCTCTGCGTATCGGTGACCGCCACAGTTGCAGGCTGACCGATCTGCAGGTTTTCCAGTTGCTCGCCGACGACTTCCGCCTTGGTGATGCTGACAGTGATCTTGCCTTCATCCTTGAACACGTCATCGCCCTGCGCCGGTGCGGCGTAGGACTTGGTGGTCTCGCCTGCCGCGAAGGTCAGGGTGGCACCAGTGCTCAGGGTCACGGTGAACGGCTTGTCCAAAGCCTTGTTCAGGGTGACAGTGAAGGTAGGTTCGGTTGCTTCGTTGACCGAGACTTGGTCAGCCACGATGCTGACCTTGACCAGATCGCCTTCGTTATTGCCACCTGGGTTACCTGGAGTGCCTGGCTCATCGGTAACTACTGTGCTGACAGTATTTTTGCCCAGGTTCAGTTGCTCGAACTGATCGGCGCCGGCGCCTTCGACCTTGGTCAGGCCTTGGGTGATGGTGACTGGATCGTTGACGTAGACGTTGTCTGGCGCAGTGACGGTAACCGAACCGGTGGCCTCGCCTGCCTTGACGGTCACAGTGGTGCCGTCAGTCAGGGTGAAGGTCAGACCCTTGTGGTTGGTCACTGGCAGGCTTGGATCAGCACTGACCAAGGTCACGGTGTAGGTGATCTTGCCGCCTTCGGCCACAGTGGTGTTATCCACAGTGAGCTGGGCAGTAACCGGGCTCTGCGTATCGGTGACCGCAACGGTAGCAGGCTGGCCGATCTGCAGATTTTCCAGCTGCTCGCCGACCACTTCCGCCTTGGTGATGCTGACGGTGATCTTGCCTTCGTCCTTGAACACATCCTCGCCCTGCGCCGGTGCGGCGTAGGACTTGATGGTTTCACCTGCCGCGAAGGTCAGGGTGGCACCAGTGCTCAGGGTCACGGTGAATGGCTTGTCGAGCGCTTTGTTCAAGGTAACGGTGAAGGTTGGCTCAGTCGCCTCATTCACGGACAGCTGATCCGCAGCGATGGTGACCTTGACCAGGTCGCCTTCGTTATTGCCACCTGGGTTACCCGGAGTACCCGGCTCATCGGTAACTACTGTGCTGACAGTATCTTTGCCCAGGTTCAGTTGTTCGAACTGATCAGCGCCAGCGCCTTCAACCTTGGTCAGGCCTTGGGTAATGGTCACCGGATCGTTGACGTAGACGTTGTCTGGCGCAGTGACGGTAACCGAGCCGGTAGCCTCGCCTGCCTTGACAGTCACAGTGGTGCCGTCAGTCAGGGTGAAGGTCAGACCCTTGTGGTTGGTCACTGGCAGGCTTGGATCAGCACTGACCAAGGTCACGGTGTAAGTGATCTGGCCGCCTTCGGCCACTGTGGTGTTATCCACAGTGAGCTGGGCAGTAACCGGGCTCTGAGTATCGGTGACCGCAACGGTAGCAGGCTCGCCGATCTGCAGATTTTCCAGCTGCTCGCCGACCACTTCCGCCTTGGTGATGCTGACGGTGATCTTGCCTTCGTCCTTGAACACGTCATCGCCCTGCGCCGGAGCGGCGTAGGACTTGGTGGTCTCGCCTGCCGCGAAGGTCAGGGTGGCGCCGGTGCTCAGGGTTACGGTGAATGGCTTGTCCAAAGCCTTGTTCAAGGTGACGGTGAAGGTAGGTTCTGTGGCTTCGTTGACCGAAACCTGATCGGCCACGATGGTGACTTTGACCAAGTCACCTTCGTTGTTGCCGCCCGGGTTGCCTGGAGTGCCAGGCTCATCGGTGACTACTGTGCTGACGGTATCTTTGCCCAGATTCAGTTGTTCGAACTGATCGGCGCCAGCGCCCTCGACCTTGGTCAAACCTTGGGTGATGGTGACTGGATCGTTGACGTAGACGTTGTCTGGCGCAGTGACAGTGGTGGTGCCGACCGATTCACCGGCTTTGACCGTGACGAGGGTGCCATCGGTCAGGGTGAAGGTCAGGCCCTTGTGGTTGGTCACTGGCAGGCTCGGATCGGCGCTGACCAAGGTCACGGTGTAAGTGATCTTGCCACCTTCGGCCACAGTGGTGTTATCCACAGTGAGCTGAGCAGTAACCGGGCTCTGCGTATCGGTCACAGCTACGGACGCAGGCTGGCCGATCTGCAGGTTTTCCAGCTGCTCACCGACCACTTCGGCCTTGGTGATGCTGACAGTGATCTTGCCTTCGTCCTTGAACACGTCATCGCCCTGCGCCGGAGCGGCGTAGGACTTGGTGGTCTCGCCTGCTGCGAAGGTCAGGGTGGCGCCAGTGCTCAGGGTTACGGTGAATGGCTTGTCCAAAGCCTTGTTCAGGGTGACGGTGAAGGTAGGTTCAGTGGCTTCGTTGACCGAAACTTGATCGGCCACGATAGAGACTTTGACCAAGTCACCTTCGTTGTTGCCGCCCGGGTTACCCGGAGTGCCTGGCTCATCGGTGACTACTGTGCTGACAGTATCTTTGCCCAGGTTCAGTTGTTCGAACTGATCGGCGCCAGCGCCCTCGACCTTGGTCAAACCTTGGGTGATGGTGACTGGATCGTTGACGTAGACGTTGTCTGGCGCAGTGACAGTGGTGGTGCCGACCGATTCACCGGCTTTGACCGTGACGAGGGTGCCATCGGTCAGGGTGAAGGTCAGGCCCTTGTGGTTGGTCACTGGCAGGCTCGGATCGGCGCTGACCAAGGTCACGGTGTAAGTGATCTTGCCACCTTCGGCCACAGTGGTGTTATCCACAGTGAGCTGAGCAGTAACCGGGCTCTGCGTATCGGTCACAGCTACGGACGCAGGCTGGCCGATCTGCAGGTTTTCCAGCTGCTCACCGACCACTTCGGCCTTGGTGATGCTGACAGTGATCTTACCTTCGTCCTTGAACACATCATCGCCCTGCGCCGGAGCGGCGTAGGACTTGGTGGTCTCGCCGGCCGCAAAGGTCAGGGTGGCACCGGTGCTCAGGGTCACGGTGAACGGCTTATCCAAAGCCTTGTTCAGGGTGACGGTGAAGGTCGGCTCAGTGGCTTCGTTGACCGAGACTTGGTCAGCCACGATGCTGACCTTGACCAGATCGCCTTCGTTATTGCCACCTGGGTTACCTGGAGTGCCTGGCTCATCAGTCACGGAGGTGCTGACAGTATCTTTGCCCAGGTTCAGTTGCTCGAACTGATCAGCCCCGGCGCCTTCAACCTTGGTCAGGCCTTGAGTGATGGTGACTGGATCGTTGACGTAGACGTTGTCTGGCGCAGTGACAGTGGTGGTGCCGACCGATTCACCGGCTTTGACCGTGACGACGGTGCCATCGGTCAGGGTGAAGGTCAGGCCTTTGTGGTTGGTCACTGGCAAGCTTGGATCAGCGCTGACCAAGGTCACGGTGTAGGTGATCTGGCCGCCTTCGGCGACGATAGTGTTGTCTACCGACAGTTCAGCAGTAACCGGGCTCTGCGTATCGGTGACTGCAACGGTGGCAGGCTCGCCGATCTGCAGATTTTCCAGTTGCTCACCGACCACTTCGGCCTTGGTGATGCTGACAGTGATCTTACCTTCGTCCTTGAACACATCATCGCCCTGCGCCGGAGCGGCGTAGGACTTGGTGGTCTCGCCGGCCGCAAAGGTCAGGGTGGCACCGGTGCTCAGGGTCACGGTGAACGGCTTATCCAAAGCCTTGTTCAGGGTGACGGTGAAGGTCGGCTCAGTGGCTTCGTTGACCGAGACTTGGTCAGCCACGATGCTGACCTTGACCAGATCGCCTTCGTTATTGCCACCTGGGTTACCTGGAGTGCCTGGCTCATCAGTCACGGAGGTGCTGACAGTATCTTTGCCCAGGTTCAGTTGCTCGAACTGATCAGCCCCGGCGCCTTCAACCTTGGTCAGGCCTTGAGTGATGGTGACTGGATCGTTGACGTAGACGTTGTCTGGCGCGGTGACGGTAACCGAACCGGTGGCCTCGCCTGCTTTAACGGTCACAGTGGTCCCGTCTGTCAGCGTGAAGGTCAGACCTTTGTGGTTGGTTACTGGCAAGCTTGGATCAGCGCTTACCAGAGTCACGGTGTAGGTGATCTTGCCGCCTTCAGCGACGGTAGTGTTGTCTACCGACAGTTCTGCAGTAACCGGGCTCTGCGTATCGGTCACAGCTACGGACGCAGGCTGACCGATCTGCAGGTTTTCCAGCTGCTCGCCGACCACTTCCGCCTTGGTGATGCTGACGGTGATCTTGCCCTCGTCTTTGAACACGTCATCGCCCTGCGCCGGAGCGGCGTAGGACTTGGTGGTCTCGCCGGCCGCGAAGGTCAGGGTCGCACCGGTGCTCAGGGTTACGGTGAACGGCTTATCCAAAGCCTTATTCAGGGTGACGGTGAAGGTTGGTTCGGTTGCTTCGTTGACCGAAACTTGATCGGCCACGATGCTGACTTTGACCAAGTCACCTTCGTTGTTGCCGCCCGGGTTACCCGGAGTGCCTGGCTCATCGGTGACTACTGTGCTGACGGTATCTTTGCCCAGATTCAGTTGTTCGAACTGATCAGCGCCAGCGCCTTCAACCTTGGTCAGGCCTTGGGTAATGGTCACCGGATCGTTGACGTAGACGTTGTCTGGCGCGGTGACGGTAACCGAACCGGTGGCCTCGCCTGCTTTAACGGTCACAGTGGTCCCGTCTGTCAGCGTGAAGGTCAGACCCTTGTGGTTGGTTACTGGCAGGCTCGGATCTGCGCTGACCAGAGTCACGGTGTAGGTGATCTTGCCGCCTTCGGCCACAGTGGTGTTATCCACAGTGAGCTGGGCAGTAACCGGGCTCTGCGTATCGGTGACCGCCACAGTAGCAGGCTGGCCGATCTGCAGATTTTCCAGCTGCTCGCCGACCACTTCCGCCTTGGTGATGCTGACGGTGATCTTGCCCTCGTCCTTGAACACGTCATCGCCCTGCGCCGGAGCGGCATAGGACTTGGTGGTTTCACCGGCCGCGAAGGTCAGGGTGGCACCGGTGCTCAAAGTCACGGTGAATGGCTTGTCGAGCGCCTGGTTCAGGGTAACGGTGAAGGTCGGCGCAGTAGCCTCATTCACAGACAGCTGATCGGCAGCGATGGTGACCTTGACCAAGTTGCCTTGGCCAGACGGCTCGTCAGTAACCTGAGTTTGAACCTCGGCCTTGTCCAGGGTCAGTTGCTCGAACTTCCACGCATCCTGGCCGCTGACCGAATCAATGGCGTTGACCACTGGTGCGTTGGTGCCGACGTAGACGTTGTCCGGTGCGATAACAGTGGCCGAACCGGTGGTGCTGTTGGCCGCCACGACAATGTTGGTGCCGTCGGTCAGCTTGAAGAACAGCTCCGCGTGGTTGTTGATCGGCAGACCATCTTTGTTGGTCAGCGTGATGGTGTAGGTAATCTCGCCGCCTTCGGTCACCGATGGGGTAGCGGTCAGTTTGGCGACCACTTCATCGATGGTGTCGGTGACTTTTACCGAGGCGTCGCCACCCAGTTGCAGGTTCTCGAACGCTGCACCGGTAGCGTCGGCTGCCGATTTGATGCCCAAGGTGATTTCGCCGGCATCTTGATAGACGTCATCGCCCTGTGCTGCGTGCTCGTAAGCCGCGGTGGTTTCGCCAGCCTTGATGGTGACCTTGGCATCGTTGCTCAGGGTCACGACCAGGTCGTGAGCCAAAGGCTGATTGATATGCACGGTGAACGTCGGTTTGACGTTCTCGGCGACCGAGGTCTGGTCAGCTGTGATGGTGACCTTGACGATGTCACCTTCGTTGCCCGGGGTGCCAGGCTCGTCGGTGACCTGGGTGCTGACCTCAGCCTTGTCCAGGGTCAGCTGCTCGAACTTCCACGCATCCTGGCCGCTGACCGAATCAATGGCGTTGACCACTGGTGCGTTGGTGCCGACGTAGACGTTGTCCGGTGCGATAACAGTGGCCGAACCGGTGGTGCTGTTGGCCGCCACGACAATGTTGGTGCCGTCGGTCAGCTTGAAGAACAGCTCCGCGTGGTTGTTGATCGGCAGACCATCTTTGTTGGTCAGCGTGATGGTGTAGGTAATCTCGCCGCCTTCGGTCACCGATGGGGTAGCGGTCAGTTTGGCGACCACTTCATCGATGGTGTCGGTGACTTTTACCGAGGCGTCGCCACCCAGTTGCAGGTTCTCGAACGCTGCACCGGTAGCGTCGGCTGCCGATTTGATGCCCAAGGTGATTTCGCCGGCATCTTGATAGACGTCATCGCCCTGTGCTGCGTGCTCGTAAGCCGCGGTGGTTTCGCCAGCCTTGATGGTGACCTTGGCATCGTTGCTCAGGGTCACGACCAGGTCGTGAGCCAAAGGCTGATTGATATGCACGGTGAACGTCGGTTTGACGTTCTCGGCGACCGAGGTCTGGTCAGCTGTGATGGTGACCTTGACGATGTCACCTTCGTTGCCCGGGGTGCCAGGCTCGTCGGTGACCTGGGTGCTGACCTCAGCCTTGTCCAGGGTCAGCTGCTCGAACTTCCACGCGTCTTGGCCGCTGACCGAGTCAATGGCGTTGACCACTGGCGCGTTGGTGCCGACGTAGACGTTGTCCGGCGCGATAACAGTAGCCGAACCGGTAGTGCTGTTGGCCGCCACGACGATATTGGTGCCATCGGTCAGCTTGAAGTACAGGTCCGAAGGGTTGTTGATCGGCAGACCATCTTTGTTGGTCAGCGTGATGGTGTACGTAATCTCGCCGCCTTCGGTTACCGAAGGGCTCGCGGTCAGCGTGGCTACAACTTCACTGATGGTGTCTGAGATTTCAACTGTCGCGGGGCTACCGAACTCCAGCTTCTCAAAGGTGGCACCTGGGACGCTTGCGTCAGTAACGCCAAGAGTGAGAGAGCCGGGATCTTTGAAGACATCATCACCTTGGGCTGCCGCCTTGTACTCCACCTCTGTTTTACCGGCTTCAATGGTGACCTTGTCGCCATTGGACAGGGTAACGGTCAGTGGCCGATCCAGCGCCTGACTGACTTTTACAGTAAAGACAGGCTGCTGATCTTCAGTCACATTGCCATTGCTGACGATGCTCACAGTTACAGGGTCGATGCTGTCCTGGATGGCAGTCGATGCAGGTGTTGGGTCCGGTGTCAGTTGCTCGAAATTGCCACCGGTTGCTTTGTCGATGGTGACATTGACGGTCGAGCCGTTGTTGTAAACGTCGTTGGCCGGGGTCTGGAAATCGACACTGCCCTGAGTCTTGCCGGCTTCAACGGTTACGGTCTGGCCGTTGGACAGGGTCACGGTTACCGGGGTCTGGGCAGGATTGCTCAGGGTGACGGTGTAGGTGATCACGCCGCCTTCGGTCACCGACGGGCTCGCGGTCAACGTTGCAGTGGTGGTGTCCACCGAATCATTGATCGTGGTTTGAGCCGGAGTCGGGTTCGGGGTCAGTTGTTCGAAGTTGCCGCCAGTGGCGTTTTCGATGGTGACGCTAACGGTCGAGCCGTTGTTGTAAACGTCGTTGGCCGGGGTCTGGAAATCGACACTGCCCTGAGTCTTGCCCGCTTCAACGGTCACAGTCTGGCCGTTGGACAGGGTCACGGTTACCGGGGTCTGAGCAGGGTTGCTCAGAGTCACGGTATAGGTGATCACGCCGCCTTCGGTCACGCTCGGCGATGCAGTGAGGGTCGCGGTGGTGGTGTCGACCGAGTCATTGATCGTGGTTTGAGCCGGAGTCGGGTTCGGAGTCAGTTGTTCGAAGTTACCGCCAGTGGCGTTTTCGATGGTGACGCTAACGGTCGAGCCGTTGTTGTAAACGTCGTTGGCCGGGGTCTGGA
>NZ_QJRK01000031.1:0-84424 GCF_003205245.1 Pseudomonas sp. MB-090624
GTGGGATTCGCGCGCGAACGCCTTGGTGCATGCCTCAATATCGCGCCGTACAAACAAGGCGGCCGCGCGCGCCTGTCACAGGCGTTACTGGCCCGAAACAAACGTAGGAGCGAGCGCAGCTCGCGATGCGCCGCGCGGGCGGCGCTCGATCTCACAGGCGCTGAAGATGCTCCGGCTACCCTTGCCAGAAACCATAGAATCTCCCACAGGAATGCCACAAGGTCGGGAACCGAGGATACTCTGTGGGAGCTGGCTTGCCAGCGATGGGCTGCGCAGCAGCCCTGCTCAATTCATTTGGCGCAAGTCTGCTCAGCCAAGGCCACCGCACGGAACATCGCCCGGCGCTTGTTGATGGTTTCTTCCCACTCCAGCGCCGGCACCGAGTCGGCAACGATACCGCCACCTGCCTGCACATGCAGCTCGCCGTCCTTGATCACCGCCGTACGAATGGCAATGGCGGTATCCATGTTGCCATTCCAGGCGAAGTACCCCACGGCACCGCCATATACACCACGCTTGACCGGCTCCAGTTCGTCGATGATCTCCATTGCACGGATCTTCGGCGCGCCCGAAAGGGTACCGGCCGGCAGGATCGCGCGCAGTGCATCCATCGCCGTCAGCCCTTCGCGCAAGTGGCCGGTGACGTTGGAGACAATGTGCATGACGTTGGAGTAGCGCTCGATCACCATCTTCTCGGTCAGGCGTACGCTGCCCGTGGAGGACACCCGGCCGACATCGTTGCGGCCCAGGTCGATCAGCATCAGGTGCTCGGCGATCTCCTTGTCGTCCGACAGCAGGTCGTCTTCCAGCGCACGGTCGGCCTCTTCGGTTGCGCCACGCGGTCGGGTACCGGCAATCGGGCGCACGGTGACCAGGTTGTCCTCGACCCGCACCAGCACCTCTGGCGAGCTGCCAACCACGTGGAAGTCGCCAAAATTGAAGAAGTACATGTAAGGCGTCGGGTTGAAGCAGCGCAACGCGCGGTAGAGGTCGATTGGCGCCGCCTTGAAGTCGATCGACATACGTTGTGACGGCACCACCTGCATGCAGTCGCCCGCCAGGATGTATTCCTTGATGCGGCCAACGGCGCTTTCGTAGTCCTCACGGGTGTAGCTGGAGCGGAATGCCGGCTCGGCAGCCTGCGGGCCACTCAGGTCCAGGCCTCGGCGTGGGGTAATAGGCTGGCGCAGGGTTTCCAGCAAGCCTTGCAGGCGCGCCTGGCCTTGCTCGAAAGCCTGATCTTGCGCAGGGTCTACCAGCACGATGGCGTGCATCTTGCCGGCCAGGTTGTCGAATACCACGACCGCGTCCGAGACCATCAGCAGAATGTCGGGCACACCCAGCGGGTCTGGGTTCGGGCTGGCCCCCAGGCGCTTTTCCACATAGCGCACGCAGTCGTAGCCGAAGTAACCGACCAGGCCGCCATTGAAACGTGGCAGGCCGGGAATGTCGGCGACCTTGTAGCGCTCCTTGAACGTCTCGACAAAGGCCAGCGGGTCTTCGACATCGTGGCGTTCAACCTCGACACCGTCCTGCAGGATGCTGACGTGATAGCCGTGCACCCGCATCACCGTCCGCGAGGGCAGGCCGATCATCGAGTAACGGCCCCATTTCTCGCCGCCCTGCACCGATTCGAGCAGGTACGAGTTGGCCTGGTCGGCCAGCTTCAGGTAGATCGACAGCGGCGTATCGAAGTCGGCCAGGGTTTCGCAGGCCAGGGGAATGCGGTTATAGCCGGCAGCAGCCAGGCGCAGGAATTCTTCGTGGTTCATGAGTAGCCTCGTGGCAAGCAGCAATGGGTCAGGCAAACGGACGGGCCGGCACGCGCCGGCAGGCTGAAGTCAGGCGCGCCAACGCCAACGGGCCAAGGCCTTGATGACTTTCATCCAGAATTTGCCAGTAACCGCCACGGTGGACTCTCTGTCTGCTGAGGCTTGAAGGTCCGCCAACGTTATCCCAGTGGCCGGGTCTGCGCAACCGGGCAGCAATGCACGCAGATCGTCGATCACCAGGCTTGGCGACTCGTCCTTGATGGGCCGGCCATGGTTGTAGCCGTAGGTCAGCCCCACGCACTGCACCCCGGCCGCCTTTGCCGCCTGCACGTCGCTGCGCGAGTCGCCGACAAACAGCGACTGTTGCGGGCTCACGCCCGCCATTTGCATGACGAACAGCAGCGCCGCCGGGTCGGGCTTTTTCTGTGGCAGGGTGTCACCGCCGATGATCCAGCGGAAATACCGGCCGATCTTCATCTGGTCCAGCAAGGGCGCGACGAAGCGCTCAGGCTTGTTGGTGATCAAGGCCATTTCCACGCCCTGCTTGTGCAGCCAGCGCAGGGTGTCCTTGACCCCGGGGTAAACCACGGTGAGCTCATGGCTTTCGGCGTAGGCTTCCATGAACAGCGCCAAGCCCTGTTCAGCCAGCGCATCGTCCACGGTTTCATGCTCGATGCCACCGGCCAGGGCGCGGCGCACGAGCACCTGGGCGCCATTGCCGACCCATTGGCGTACCGCCTCAAGGCCAGCAGGCGGGCGCCCCAGTTCGAGCAGCATGCGGTCCACGGCGGCGGCCAGGTCTGGCACGGAATCGATCAGGGTACCGTCCAGATCGAACATCACCAGCCTGGGGAGTGTCCCCGGAAACAGCTGCTCGAAGCCACTCATGGGCGAGCCTGGGCCAGTTCGGCGCGCATTTTGGCGATGACTTCCTGGTAGTCCGGGGCATTGAAGATCGCCGAGCCGGCCACGAACGTGTCGGCGCCAGCGGCAGCGATCTCGCGGATGTTGTTGACGTTGACGCCACCGTCGATTTCCAGGCGGATATCACGGCCACTGGCGTCGATCAACGCACGCGCTTCACGCAGCTTGTCGAGTGTGCCAGGGATGAACTTCTGCCCGCCGAAACCCGGGTTGACGCTCATCAGCAGCACCATGTCGATCTTGTCCATGACGTACTTCAGGGCGTCCAGGCTGGTGGCCGGGTTGAACACCAGGCCGGCCTTGCAGCCGCCATCCTTGATCAGTTGCAGCGAGCGGTCGATGTGCTGCGAAGCTTCCGGGTGGAAGGTGATGTAGGTGGCGCCGGCTTCGATGAAGTCGCCGATGATGCGATCGACCGGGCTGACCATCAGGTGCACATCGATCGGGGCGGTGACGCCATACTTGCGCAGGGCAGTGCACACCATCGGGCCGATGGTCAGGTTGGGAACGTAGTGGTTGTCCATGACATCGAAGTGGACGATGTCGGCACCCGCCGCCAGTACCTTGTCGACATCCTCGCCCAGGCGGGCGAAATCGGCAGAAAGAATGGAGGGGGCAATAGCGTAGGGCTGCATGGCGCACCTGTTGGCAGAATCACGGTGGCGCGCATTGTAACTCAGGGAAAGGCGTGAGGGCTGATTGGCATCAATGGGTGTCGACCAGTGACCAAAAGCCTTGTAGTGCCTGTACGGGCCCTATCGCCGGCAAGCCGGCTCCTACATGGGATCTCCACAGGTATGTGCATCTCATGACTCTTGTGCAGAACGCTGTGGGAGCCGGCTTGCCGGCGATAGGGCCCGTACAGCTACTGGAAAATCAGCCAGGCTGCTGGGTTCTCAGCTTCTCGCTACGCCCGCGCAGCCACTCCAGGGTCAGCAGCAGGATCACCGAAAACGCAATCAGCAACGTCGCCGCGGCAGCGATGGTCGGGCTCAGGTTCTCGCGAATACCGCTGAACATCTGCCGCGGCAGGGTCGCCTGTTCCGGGCCGGCGAGAAACAGGGTCACCACGACCTCATCGAACGACGTGGCAAAGGCGAACAGCGCCCCCGAAATCACCCCGGGGGCGATCAGCGGCAGGGTCACCCGGCGGAAGGCCAGCAGTGGCGAAGCGCCCAGGCTGGCTGCCGCGCGCACCAGGTTGTAGTTGAAGCCCTGCAAGGTTGCCGACACCGTGATGATGACGAACGGCACGCCCAGCACCGCATGCACCAGAATCAGCGAGGTGAAGCTGTTGCCCATGCCCAGCGGGGCAAAGAACAGGTAGCTGGCCACCCCGATGATCACCACCGGCACCACCATCGGCGAAATCACCAGTGCCATCACCAGCGACTTGCCGGGAAAGTCGCCGCGGGTCAGGCCGATGGCCGCCAACGTGCCGAACACCATGGCCAGCACCGTGGCCGCAGGGGCAACGATGATGCTGTTCTTCAGCGCCCGCATCCATTCGGCCGAGTTGAAGAAGTCCTGGTACCACTGCAGCGAGAAGCCCTGCAGCGGGTACACCAGGAAGCTGCCACTGTTGAACGACAAGGGCACGATCACCAGCACCGGCAAGATCAGGAACAGCAGGATCAGGCCGCAAAGAATGCGCAGGCTGTAGAACCACACCCGCTCCACGGGCGACATGTAAGGGCTCAGCATGACAAGGCTCCTCAGCTCAGGCGCAGGCGGCTGGCGCCGACAAGCCAGCTATAGATCAGGTACAGCAGCACGGTCGCCAGCAGCAACAGCCCGCCCAGTGCGGTGGCCATGCCCCAGTTGATGCTGGTGTTGGTATAGAAGGCCACGAAGTAGCTGACCATCTGGTCGTTCGGGCTACCCAGCAGTGCCGGGGTGATGTAGTAACCAATGGCCAGGATGAATACCAGCAGGCAGCCGGCGCCGACACCGGCATACGTCTGGGGAAAGTACACCCGCCAGAAACTGGCGAACGGGTGGCAACCCAGCGAAATCGCCGCGCGCATGTAGCTTGGCGAAATGCCTTTCATCACGCTGTACAGCGGCAGGATCATGAACGGCAGCAGAATGTGCACCATCGAGATGTACACGCCGGTGCGGTTGAACACCAGTTCCAGCGGCTGGTCGATGATGCCCATGGCCATCAGCGCACTGTTGATCAGCCCGCCCGACTGCAGCAGTACGATCCACGCTGCCACCCGCACCAGGATCGAAGTCCAGAACGGCAGCAACACCAGAATCATCAACAGGTTGCTCTGCCGGGTCGGCAGGTTGGCCAGCAGGTACGCCAGCGGGTAGGCCAGCACCAGGCAGATGGCGGTAATCACCACGCCCATCCACAGGGTGCGGGCAAAGATATCCAGGTAAATGGCCTGGTCCGGGGTCGCCTTGGCCAGTTCGCCAAGGTCATCGATACGGTGGTCCAGCGAAGCCAGCAGGTAGAACGGGGTCAGCGTGCTGGTGTTGCGGCGGATCGCCTGCCAGTAGGCCGGGTCGCCCCAACGTTCGTCCAGGGCCTGCAGGGCATCCTTGTAAGAGGCGGGCTCGCTCTTGAACGGCAATGCGCGCGCCGTCTTGGCCAGCAGGCTGCGGTAGCCGGCCAGTTCCATGTTCAGGCGTTTGGACAGGTCGCCCAGGGTCTGGTTCTTGCGCGACTCGGCCAGGTCCTGGCTCAGCGCCTTGTACACGTCCTCGCCAGGCAGGCTCTTGCCGTCCCACTGGCTGATGACGTCGACCGTGCGCGGCAGGCCACCGACCACCTCCGGGTTGCCGACGCTCTTGTACAGCAGCGCCGCGATCGGCACCAGGAACACCAGCAGAAGGAACAGCGCCAGCGGCGCGATCAGCGCTTGCGCCTTCCAGCGGTTGACCCGCTCGGCATGCTTGAGGCGCTGCTTCAGACTTTGACCTGCGCCTTCTTTGAGTGGCACTGCAATGGCCATGGCAAACTCCGCGATACGAACTGAAATTGGGGCCGCATGGCGGCCCCTTGCGCTGGTCGGTTACTTCTTCGCCGCCCAGGCGTTGAAGCGTTGCTCCAGCTGCTCGCTGTTGTCGGCCCAGAAGGCCACGTCGATCTGCACCTGGTTGGCAATGTTCTCAGGCGTGGTCGGCATGTCTTTCTTCACCTCGTCCGACAGCAGGCTCACTGCCTTGGAATTGGCCGGGCCGTAGGCGATGTTCTCGGAGTAGATCTTCTGCTGCTCAGGCTGCACGCTGAAGGCGATGAATTTCTTCGCCTGGTCGGCATCCTTGGCACCTTTCGGGATGGCCCAGGCATCGAAGTCATAGATGCCGCCATTCCACACCACCTTGAGGTTGCTTTCCTTCTGCACCGCCGCGATGCGGCCGTTATAGGCCGAGCTCATGACCACGTCACCCGAGGCCAGGTACTGAGGTGGCTGGGCACCCGCTTCCCACCACTGGATGCTTGGCTTGAGTTCGTCGAGCTTCTTGAAGGCGCGGTCCACGCCCTCTTTGGTACCCAGCACCTGGTAAACGTCCTTGGGCGCCACGCCGTCGGCCATCAGGGCGAATTCCAGTGTGTACTTGGCGCCCTTGCGCAAGCCGCGCTTGCCAGGGAATTTCTTGGTGTCCCAGAAGTCGGCCCAGCTGGTCGGCGCGGTCTTGAGCTTGTCCGCGTTGTAGGCCAATACCGTGGACCAGACGAAGAAGCCCACGCCACAAGGCTGGATGGCGCCCGGCACGTAATCGGCTTCGTTGCCGAACAGGGCGGGGTCGAGCTCTTCGAACATGCCCTCGTCACAGCCGCGGGCCAGCTCTGGCGACTCCACCTCCACCAGGTTCCACGACACGCTCTTGGTATCGACCATGGCTTTGACCTTGGCCATTTCGCCGTTGTACTCGCCTGCGACGATCTTGCCATGCCCAGCCTTTTCCCACGGCTCGTAGAACGCCTTGACCTGGGCGGCCTTGTTGGCACCGCCGAACGAGACCACGGTGAGGTCTGCGGCCATGGCCTGGCCGGCGGTGAACAGCCCCAGGGCCAGGGCGGTCAGTTTCAACTGCTTGCGCATTCTTGTTCTCTCCACAGTACAGGGTTGGTGAAGCAATCCATCAATGGGCTTCGGCAATCGGATCGAGCGCGCGGGCGTGCTCCACCTCCCAGCCCAGCGGTACCACATCGCCCACGGCCAGGGCCGGGTCGAGTTCGGCAATGGGCTGTTTCACGAAGAAATCGCCCTTGCCGCAAACTTCCAGGCGCACCCGCACGTGGTCGCCCAGGTAGATGAATTCCGCCACCCGGCCCGAGAAGCGGTTCGCGCAGCTTTCGCTGTGGCCGTTCAGGCGTACCCGCTCGGGGCGGATGGACAGGGTGACCGGTTCGCCGGCCTGGCCGACATTCACTGCCAGTGCCTCGATCCGCTCGCCGCGCGGCAGCTGCACCTGGCAGCGCTTGCCGTCGCTGGCCAGCAGCGTGCCGTTGAGGCGGTTGTTCTCGCCGATGAAATTGGCGACGAAGGTGTTGCAGGGTTCCTCGTACAGCGTGCGCGGGTCGGCGATCTGCTGGATCTCACCCTGGTGGAATACCGCCACCCGGTCAGACATGGTCAGCGCTTCGCCCTGATCGTGGGTCACGTACACCACGGTCACCCCCAGGCGCTGGTGAATGTGCTTGATCTCCATCTGCATGTGCTCACGCAGCTGCTTGTCCAGTGCCCCGAGCGGCTCGTCCATCAGCACCAACTGGGGCTCGAACACCAGCGCCCGGGCCAACGCCACGCGCTGTTGCTGGCCGCCAGAAAGCTGGCCGGGGTAGCGCTTGGCAAAGGCATCCAGTTGCACCATGCTCAGCACGCGCTTGACCCGTTCGCTGATATCGGTCTTGCTCAAATTGCGCACGGTCAGCGGGAAGGCCAGGTTTTCCGCAACCGTCATGTGCGGGAACAGCGCATAGTTCTGGAACACCATGCCGATATCACGCTTGTGCGGCGGTACATTGTTGATCGAGCGCCCGGCCAGGTGGATTTCCCCGGCGGTAGGGGTTTCGAACCCCGCCAGCATCATCAGGCTGGTGGTCTTGCCGGAGCCAGAAGGGCCAAGCAGGGTGAGGAATTCGCCCTTGCGGATATCCAGGTTAAGGTCTTTGACGATCAGCGACTCGCCGTCGTAGCTCTTCTGCACACCACGGAAGCTGACCAGCGTTTCGCTGGTTGCAGCGTTCGACTTCGCCTCGCTCATGCCTGCACCTTCTTGTTGGATGACTGCGTGGGCAAAGCGTAAAAGAGGCGCAAGCGCCGGAAAATCGGGGGTGCTGAGAGAATGCCATCATCCGGATGGAAGATTTGATGTAGGGATTGCCCTACAAGGATGGCGCGTTCAGAACAGCCTTGCCCCTGGGGGGCTGCCTTGTGTCGCGATGGTGCGCGCAGCGGCCCCAGAATTCCCGCTGCACCGCAGATACCGCCGGGGTCGCAATCAGACCAGCTTGTGCTCCATGGCGTACTTCACAAGCTCCGCCAGCGAGTTCACCTTCAGCTTCTGCATCAGCCGCGCCTTGTGTGTACTGATGGTCTTGCTCGACAGCGCCAGTTGCTGGGCAATGTCATTGACGTTGGCGCCCTGGGCCAGGCGCTCGAACACGGAAAACTCCCGCTCCGAGAGCAGGGTGTGCAACGGCCGCGACTCGGTCAGGCCCACTTCGAACACCATGCGGTCAGCCAACGCCGGGTCGATATAGCGCCCGCCAGCAGCCACCCGGCGAATCGCCGTCAGCAGTAGCGCCGGGTCACTGTCCTTGGTGGCATAGCCCGCCGCACCGGCCTTCAGCGCCCGAGCGGCCATTTGCGCCTCGTCATGCATCGACAGCATCAGGATCGCCGGCGCGTCGAGCAGCGCGCGAATCCGCGGGATCGCCTCCAGCCCGCTCACGCCCGGCATCGAGATATCCAGCAGCACCACTTCGCACGGCGTATGCCGCAGGGTCTCGAGCAACTGCTCGCCATTCCCGGCCTCCCCCACCACCTGCATGTCCTTGGCCAGGCCAATCAACTGCTTGATGCCTTCACGGACAATGGTGTGGTCTTCGGCTACCAGCACTCGAATCACGTTTGCTCTCCTACTCCAACGGTATGGCCACGCTCAGGCTGGTGCCCGCGCCCGGCTGACTGTCCAGCACCATGCTGCCGCCCAACATCAGTACCCGCTCGCGTACGCCGACCAGGCCAAACGAGGTGGGCCGGGTCTGCTCACGGCAAAAGCCTTGGCCATCATCACTGACTGTCAGGCGTAACTGCCCGCCCTGATGAACCAGCTCGATTTCCACGCTGTGCGCCTGGGCATGGCGCATCACATTGGTCAACGCCTCCTGCAGAATGCGGAACAGCCCGGTGGCCTTGGCGTCACTCAATGCTGGCAGATTATCCGGTACCTGCACCAGGCAGGGGATTTGCGTACGGGCTTCGAAGCGCCTGGCCTGCCATTCGATGGCCGAGGCGATGCCCGCGTCGAGAATCGGCGGGCGCAGGGCAGTGGCCACATCACGCACCAACTGGAACAACTGGGCGATCAAGCGCTTCATGCTGGCCAGGCGCTCGTTGAGCCCCGGGTCCAGCTCGGCAAACGCCAGCTCGCACATCGACACTTCCAGCTTGAGCACGGTCAGCATCTGCCCCAGCTCATCATGCACTTCGCGGGCGATGCGGGCCTTCTCTTCCTCGCGCACGCTTTCCAGGTGGGCCGACAGCTCGCGCAGCTGCTCCTGTGACTTGGCCAGCGCCAGTTCGGCGCGCTTGCCCTGGGTGATATCCCACACCACGCCGTCCCATACCACCTGACCGTTGCCCAGGTGCCGGGTACTGGCCTTGATGTCGGCCCAGCGCTGTTCACCCTGGCGGGTGAGAATACGCCCCTGCCAGGACCAGTCCTGGTCGCTGGCCAGGGCCAGGTCCTGGACCCGGTGGTAATCGGCGCGGTCATCGGGGTGTACCAGGTTGCGCAGGCCCATTTGCGGGTGCTGGATCTCGCTGGGCGCATACCCGACCAGGGCCTCGCTGCCTTCACTGATATAGGGGAACTCCAGCTCGCCCTCGGCCGGGTCCCGCTCCAGGCGGAACACCAGCCCCGGCACGTTGCCGGCAATGCCCTTTAGCCGCGCCTCGCTTTCGCGTAGAGCCGCCAAGGCCCGGTGCCGTTCGGTAACGTCGGCCAGGTACACCACCAGGTACTCCGAGTCGCGAAAGCGCAAGAAGCTCAACGACAACTCTACCGGCAGCAAGCTGTGGTCCGCGCGCTTGCACTGCGCCTCGAACTGGCCGACACCGCCAGCCCCGGCGCGGGCGCCTTTCCACAGCTCCAGCCAGCGGTCCATGCTCAGGCTCGGCTCGAAGTCGCTCAGCGGCCGCTCCAGAAGCTCGCCTTCGGCATAACCGAGCATGCGTTCAGCGGCGTGGTTGGCGTACCGGACATGGCTGTCCCAGTTGACCCACAGAATACCCACCGTACTCTGGTCAATCGCGAACTGGCTCAGGCGCAGGGCCTCTTCACGCACCTGGCGCTCCACCAGGCTTTCCCGCGCAGCCAGCAGGCTACGCTCCAGCTGGTGCTGTTGCCGGCGTTGCCACACCAGGGTAGCCAGGGCGCACAGCAGCAGCAGGCCGAACAGCAGCGCCAGGTTCTGCCAGAACCCGGGCGACTCGCTCAGGCGCGGGTACTTGGGCTGCAACCAGCGTTGGTGCAGTTGCTCCAGCTCCTTGGCAGGCAGGGCCTGCAAGCCTTGTTCGAGCACATCGGCCAACACCGGCCAGTCACGCCGCGAGCCAAGCCGCAGCAACTGCGGCAGGCCAATATCGCCCACCACGGCCAGCTCACCGAACTCGCTCTCGCGTGACAGGCGGCTGAGTTGCGCCTCATCCAGCACGGCGAAGCTGGCCTGGCCGCCCACCACCAGCTGCAAGGCCTCGCGCTCGCTGGGCACCCCCTGCAGGTTCAGGTTGCTGTAGTTACCGCGCAAGTACTCTGCCAGTTGGCTGGGCATGCGCACGGCCACGCGCTGCTCGCGGTCGAGCTTTTCCAGCTCCACCGCCATGGCCCCGGTGCGTGGCCCTACCACCAATTGCGGCACGCGCATGTACGGGTCGCTGAACAACCACAGGCGCAGGCTGGCCGGGGTTTGGGTAAGGCCGGGGGCGAAGTCGATTTCGCCGTTCTGCAGGGCATGCTCCAGGCTGGCCTGGTCACTGAAATGGCGCCAGGTCAGGTCCAGGCGCAGCACGTGTGCCAGGTTGCTGACCAATTCGACGTTGGCACCGTACAACTGCTGCAGGCGCCGGTCGAACTGAGCATAGGGTGCTTGCAGCACCAGGCCCACACGCAGGCTGCGGTGCGCGTCCAACCACTGCTGCTGGGCCGGCTCGAGCGCAACAGTGGCCGGCGCCTCGGGCCGGGCAAAGGCAATCAAGGGCAGCCACAAGCAGCCGATAACCAACAGGCGACGCACTCGCTTCATCTATACGCTCGTCTTGGCAAGGCGGCCATGCAGCATGGCCGTCACGGACAAATACTATTAGGCTGCCGGTATCATTCTGGCCTTGGGTTGACGCATGTCCACACTTTATCGCACGACGCTGGCAATGTGCTGCCTGGCTTCGCTCCTGCCACTCGGCGCCTTGGCCGCCGATGCCGAAACACCGCCGGCGGCCAATGCGGCACCGGCAGCCGAAACACCGCGCCCGCCGCTGCTCGAGCGCAGCCAAGAGGATGCCCTGGCACTCGAGCGGCTGGTACCCAAGGCCGAGCAACAGACGCTACAGGCAGGTGCCGACAGTTTCCTGGCCTTGTGGAAGCCGGCCAACGACAGTGATCCGCAAGGTGCCGTGATCATCGTGCCGGGTGCCGGCGAAAACGCCGATTGGCCAAATGCCGTTGGCCCGCTGCGGCAAAAATTCCCTGATGTCGGCTGGCACAGCCTGAGCATCAGCCTGCCTGACCTGCTCGCCGACAGCCCGCAAGCCCGGGTAGAAGCCAAGCCCAAGGCCGCAACGGACCAAGCCCAGGGTGAGCGTGCACCGGTCAAGGATGTGCCAGCCGACGCCAATGCCAATGTCGCCCAGGCCACCGCCGCCGATGCCGACACCGCAGAAAGCACCGATGCCGAACTGGCCAGCGAACAGAGCGACCCGGCCGACGCCGAGCGGATTTTCGCCCGCCTCGACGCTGCCGTGGCGTTTGCCCAGCAGCGCAATGCCCGCAGCATCGTGCTGATCGGCCATGGCAGCGGTGCGTACTGGGCTGCCCGCTACCTGAGCGAAAAACAGCCGCCGCAGGTGCACAAGCTGGTCATGGTGGCGGCGCAGACGCCGGCGCGCGTGGAGCATGACCTGGAAAGCCTGGCGCCGACGTTGAAGGTGCCCACCGCCGACATCTACTACGCCACCCGCAGTGCTGACCGCAGCGCCGCCGCGCTGCGCTTGCAGGCCAGCAAGCGGCAGAAAGACAGCCAGTACCGGCAGTTGTCGTTGATCGCCATGCCCGGCAACCAGCCCGCCGAGCAAGAGCAGTTGTTCCGCCGCGTGCGAGGCTGGATGAACCCGCAAGGGTAAGGTTGCCCCCACAGGTAGGCCACAATATTCAGGCGTTGTGTATTACCTGTGGGAGACTCTATGGTTTCTGGCAATGGCATCAGGGTTGCCGGGTGCTTGCCGCAGCATCTTCAGCGCCTGTCAGATTGAGCGCCGCCCGCGCGGCGCATCGCGAGCTGCGCTCGCTCCTACGTTTGTTTCGGGCCAATTATGCCTGGGGGATTTGCGCGCGAACGCCTTGGCGCATGCCTCAATATCGCGTCGTATGAATCAGGCGGTCGCGCGCGCCCCTCACAGGCCTCACTGGCCCGAAACAAACGTAGGAGCGAGCGCAGCTCGCGATGCGCCGCGCGGGCGGCGCTCGATGTCTCAGGCGCTGCATATCTTCTGACAAACACCTGCCAGCCCTGCTGCGATCCCTGGGGCTGGCTTGCCGGCGATGAGGCCCTCAAAGGCCCCGCCGCTTGCGGATCATGGCATAGGCCTGGTGCAACTCCCGCGTGCGCTCGGTCGCTTCACGCACCTGTGCCTCGCTGGCGCCGGTGCCTGCCAGCTTGTCCGGGTGGTGCCGGCTGACCAGCCGGCGATACGCCTGCTTGACCTTGTCAGCTTCGGTGTCCGCCTCTACCGCCAGCAAGCGCAACGCCGCCGCATAGGTCATGGCCAGCCCTTCCGGCCGAGCAGCCCTGCGCGGCTCGTATTCCACCGACATGGCCTGCACCTGGCGCCGGCTCAGGCCCAGCTTCTGCCCCCAGTCCAGCAGCAGCTCACGCTCCTTGTTGCCCATCTTGCCGTCGGCCCAGACCATGCGCCAACAGGCGCGCAAGGTGCCTTCGGCCGCATGCGGCTGTTCGCGAATCCGCCGCAAGTGGCCGCCAAGCCGGTCCTTGCCGGCCTTGCCACGGTTGAACGCCTTGATGGCGCGCAAGCGGGCCGGCTCCGCCAGGTCCAACCGCGACATTTCCTGGCGCGCCTGCTGGATATGCTGCTCGGCCACCCGGCCATCGCTCTTGGCCAGGCGCCCCAGCATCACGAACAGCAACTCATCGTCAGCCAGCGCCGGGCGCCCGCTCAGGCGGTCGCGCATGTCATCCCAGCCCTGCAGGCGCAAGCGGCGGTCGAGGGCCTGGCCGAGCAGCAGCCCCAACAGCGCCCCGGGGATGTTGGCCACGGCAAAGCCCGCGCCAGCGCCAATCAGTGTGCCTGGCCACCACATGTCAGGCGCGCTCGCCGATCAGCCGCTCGGCCTCGGCCAGGCGCTCGAGCGTCCCGACGTCCACCCAGTGCCCGCGGTAGTGCTCGCCCGTGACCCGGCCAGCCGCCATGGCCTGGCGCAACAACGGCGCCAGTTTGAAGGCACCAGCCTGGCAACCCGCGAACAGCGCCGGGTGCAGGACCGAGATACCACTGAACGTCAGCGTACCCGGCGCGTCGTCGCCATCGACCACCTGCCCGTCCGCCAGGCGGAAGTCGCCACGGCCATGGTGGCCAGGGTTATCGACCAGCACCAGGTGCGCCAGGCCTTGCAGCGGGGCCTGCAGGCGGGTGAAGTCGTAGTCGGTCCAGACATCGCCGTTCACCAGCAGGAAGGGATCGTCGCCCAGCAAAGGCAGCGCCTTGAAGATGCCGCCGCCGGTTTCCAGCGGCTCACCCTCCGGCGAGTAGCAAATGCGCAGGCCGAAGCGGCCGCCATCGCCCAGGTGCTCTTCGATCTGCTGGCCGAGCCAGGCATGGTTGATCACCACTTCGCGGACACCCGCAGCCGCCAGCGCACGCAGGTGGTACTCGATCAGCGGCTGGCCGGCGACCGGAACCAACGGTTTGGGGGTATGCAGCGTCAGCGGGCGCATGCGTTCACCCTTCCCCGCCGCCAGGATCATTGCCTTCATGCACGCGCTCCGGCTTGCAGCTCGGCAATCAGCTCACCCAGCTCCGCCAATTCGGGCCGGCGACCGATCACTTCTTCTATATAGGCGAAGAAACGCGGCACGTCCCCCAGGTAGCGCGGCTTGCCGTCGCGGTGGCAGATACGGGCAAAAATGCCGATCACCTTCAAATGGCGCTGCACGCCCATCAGGTCGCTGGCACGCTGGAACGCCTCGAACTCAGCATGAACCGGGATACCGGCCGCCACTGCCCGCTCCCAATAGGCACGCAACCAGCCTTCGACGCGCGCCTGTGGCCAGGTGAGGAAGGCATCCTTGAACAGGCAGGTAATGTCGTAGGTGACCGGGCCGTACACCGCATCCTGGAAGTCCAGCACGCCAGGGTTCGGGGTGCTCTGCATCAGGTTGCGCGGCATGTAGTCGCGGTGCACCAGCACTTTCGGCTGGGCCAGGGCGCTGTCGATCAACAGTTGGCTGATGCGCTGCCAGGCAGCTTTCTGGCTATCGTTGAGGGCCAGGCCAAGCTCGCGCCCTACGTACCATTCGGGGAACAGTTCAACCTCGCGGCGCAGCAGGGCGTCGTCGTAGCTGGGCAACTGGGCGTCCATCGGAAGGCGCTGGAACTTCAGCAACGCCTCGATGGCGTCGGCGAACAGGCTGTCGGCATTATCGGCATCAATGATATCCAGGTATGTCTGGTGACCCAGGTCACCCAGCAGCAGGAACCCGCGCTCCAGGTCCTGGGCGTGGATCTGCGGCACATTCACACCGGCACTGGCCAGCAGGTGGTCGATGGCGACGAACGGTCGGCAGTTCTCCTGCGGCGGGGGCGCGTCCATGACCACGAGGCTGCGCCCAGCCCCCTGCCAGCGGAAGTAACGGCGGAAGCTGGCATCGCTGCTGGCCGCGGTCAGGCGGCCTTCGGGCACCTCGCCCCAAGCCTTGCTGCGGAAAAGTTCATCGAGCTGCTCGGCGAGCCAGACCGTCAGCTGTTGCAGGCGTACATCGTGTTCAGGCATTACAAGGGTCTCCGACGGCCCTAGCCGTCAAGCGGGTCATGCTTTATTATCCAGCATCTTGTGCGACACGCGTAGCGTGTCTCCTCCACCAAGCTGTATGGTCAGCTTGATGGGATTTCCGGGAGGAAATCGAATACTTGGGTATCCATCCCCAAGAAACAAAACCAGCCCAGAAGTTCATTGCCTTCAAGAACTTACCGCTGCGGCGGATGGCAAAACCCAAGGTCGTTCAGCTCTCGGTAGCACGACCGCAAAACCAGCAACATCCGGTTTTGGAGAGCCCTCTACATACCAACCCAAGCGGGGGATCTGACCCCCGCAGGGGTCTCCTCCTGCTCATTTTGAACCAGGAGGCATCTAATTTCCGACCAACGGCTATCTTGCTGTCTTGGTTCGGTCTTTCAGGAGGCATGAGCGAAAGCTCTGTCTGTCATTGTCCAACTGCCGCCTCTATGGAGCAGTAGCGGACTCGTTGTGCGACCAACGGTAGCCTACGACGGCATGCATCACTGGCAACGGTGGTGTGTGAAGCCCGTCAGACAACGTAGCCCCCATATGGGTGCATCTCTTCCGCGAGGAGGAATGCAGAGACTCGGAGCAGTACCGGGTTGAGGCGCTAGGCTGGCTGGTACGGCCAACACAAGTGAATCGCTGATAAACACCGTAAGGATAACCATGCCAAAACTGCTGTTAGGCATGAACCAAAATGGTACGAGGTTGGATATCCCTGTGGGATGTGGGGATACGTCGCCATCAGAACCTCCGGTGAAAAGGCGGGGCCTAACCCAGTCGTGTGACAGAGAGGGAACGTGGTAAGCCCGTATCGCTGCCCTTTGGGCAGGTGAACCGTAAGGAACACTGTTGGCGGTGCGGGTATGGGATCGCAGAGAAAGCGAACGCCAGGCTGTAATGGCTTGGATAGGGGTTGGAACATCACCCCACGGGAAACCGGGCAGACTTCTGCGTGGTCTTTCGTTGCAATAACTCTGACTGAGACCGTCTCATTAACCTCAGGGCCTAGCTTCATTGGCCCTTGATAATCCTACCCTGACGGGGTGCATGCACCCCTCAGGGGGTACGTGCGCCTTCCGCTCGGGTGGTTTCACTTTGAGAGGAAAGCAGCATGAAAGAGCTCAGCCAGCAAGGTGAGTCTGCGCTTTCCGACACTCCGCAACAGTGGCACGACGTCGATTGGCGCCGAGTCCAGCGGAACGTCCGGGGAATGCAGATGCGAATTGCGAAGGCTTGTCGGGAAGGCAAATGGCGCAGAGTCAAATCTCTGCAACGGATGCTCACCCGCTCGAAGTCGGCCAGATACCTGGCTGTACGGAGAGTCACGGAAAATCAGGGGAGCCGCACGGCGGGAGTCGATAAGCAACTCTGGGATACACCCAACGCAAAATGGATTGCGGTTGGTCAGTTGAAGACGCGGGGATACAAGGCTCGGCCACTACGGCGAGTCTACATCCCAAAGTCGGACGGACGGGAACGCCCATTGGGCATACCGACCATGACGGACAGAGCCATGCAAGCGCTGTACATGCTGGCCCTGTCTCCCATCGCCGAAACCCAAGGAGATCCGAACAGCTACGGCTTTAGGATCGAACGCTGTACGGCGGATGCGATGGCGCAGTTGTTCTTGTGCCTATCCAAGCGGGCCTCGGCTTGCTGGGTATTAGACGCGGACATCGAGGGATTCTTCGACAACATCAACCACGAATGGCTATTAAGGAACGCCCCCACGGATACACGGATGCTTCGGCAGTGGTTAAAAGCTGGAGTCATTCACAAGGGGCAGCTGCACGCGACGAACGCAGGTACGCCACAGGGGGGAATTATCTCCCCAACGCTGGCAAATCTGGCACTGGACGGTCTGGAAACACTCCTCAAGGAACACTTGGGGGTGACAAGGGCGAAGAAGCTGAAGGTGAATGTGGTGCGATACGCCGACGACTTCGTAATCACCGGCACCTCCCCGGAGGTGCTGGAGAATGAAGTAAAACCTTGGGTAGAGCAGTTCCTCGCAACGCGCGGGCTGCGGCTTTCACTCAAAAAGACGCGGATCGTCCACATCGACGAAGGCTTCGACTTTCTTGGATGGAGTTTCCGGAAATACGATGGAACGTTACTGATCAAGCCGAGCAAGAAGAACGTCAAGGCGTTCTACAGCAAGATCAGAGAGGCGATCGACTCTCATAAGACGGTCAGGCAGGAGGATCTGATCCGAATGCTCAACCTGAAACTGAGAGGCTGGGCGCTGTACCACCAACCAGTAGTCGCGAAGCAGGCGTACAGCCGAATGGATTACAGGGTGTTTATCAAACTCTGGCGTTGGGCGAAAAGGCGACACCCAAACAAGACCCTAGATTGGGTGAGGAAGAAATATTTCCGATCCTCAGGCGATAGAAACTGGGTGTTCGCCACCACGGTAACTGATGAAGCTGGAACAAAACGGGAGGTCGAGCTGTACACGCTTGCGAGTACACCGATCGAGCGACATAAGAAGGTGAGTGGGGACTACAACCCCTACGACCCAACCATGGAGGCTATGGGTGAAAAACTGAGGACTGACCGGATGCTGAAACAGCTGAAATACCGGAAACAGATCGGCACCCTATTCTCCAGCCAAAGCGGTCTATGTCAGCTATGCGGGCAACCGATTACTAGGGAAACGGGGTGGCACGATCACCACATCACTTACCGCTCTCTGGGCGGTGGCGATGAACTAGGCAATCGGGTACTCTTGCACCCCAATTGTCACAACCAGCTCCACACGCGTGGTCTGCACGTGAGCAAACCGGCTCCCTCTGGGAGCTTCGTAAAGGCTTGAGCCGTATGCGCTGAAAGGCGCACGTACGGTTCTTAGGGGGGAATTGGCCAGCAATGGCCAGTTCCCACCCGACTTTCAGACCATCGAGAGGCGTGCGGCCCCACACGCGGGCAGATGGCACGCAGGAAGCCCGGACTAATAAGATGGCATTGAAATCCCCCGCGTTTCGTAGAAAGTTTCCGTTGCTGGTCACCGGCGGTCTGCTGGCCCTGCAACCTCTGGCCACATCGTACGTGGTGGCAGCCGAGCAGTTTGACTGCCAAGTGTCCGCCGCCGGCGGCTGGGACTGCAAGCCCAAGACCCCAGCCAGCAACCTGCCGCCACGCCCGGTGCACGAAGGTGCCGCCGTCAGCGGCGGCACCGAAGCCGCGAGCGAAGGCGAAACTGCGGACCGGCCGATGCTGGTCACCGAGGCCAAAGGCCGCGGCCTGAAGTCGCGCAGCGAAGACTACAGCCACCTCGACTGGGTGCCGCGTGAAAAGCTCACTGCTGCACAGCTGGCCGAAACCGGCCCGTACTGCGGTGGCGCCTACATCGAGCCAACTCGCCCAGGCATGGCCGACACCACGCCCAAGGACGAGTCGCCGACCTACATCAATGCCAAGGTGTCCAAGTACCAGCAGGAGCAGCAGATCGCTACCCTCGCCGGTGACGTGGTCATGCGCCAGGGCAGCATGCAGGCCGAAGCGGACGAGGCCAACCTGTACCAGGCCGAAAACCGTGGCGAGCTCAAAGGCAACGTCAAGATCCGTGACAACGGCTCGCTGGTAGTCGGTGACCAGGCACAGATTCAGCTCGACACGGGCGAAGCCCAGGTCGACAACGCCGAATACGTGATGCACAAGTCGCATATCCGCGGCAGCGCCCTGTACGCCAAGCGTGGCGAAAACGCCATCATCCGCCTCAAGGACGGTACGTACACCACCTGCGAACCGGGCAGCAACGCCTGGCAGCTGAAGGGCAACAACATCACCCTGAACCCGGCCACCGGCTTCGGCACCGCGACCAACGTCACCCTGCGGGTCAAGGATTTCCCGGTGTTCTACACACCGTACATCTACTTCCCGATCGACGATCGTCGCCAGTCCGGCTTCCTGCCACCTTCGTTCAGCAGCAGCAGCGACACCGGCTTCATGCTGGTCACGCCGTACTACTTCAACCTGGCGCCGAACTACGACGCCACGTTGTACCCGCGCTACATGACCAAGCGCGGCTTGCTGATGGAAGGCGAATTCCGCTACCTGACCAAGTCCAGCGAAGGCCAGTTCGGCGGCGCGTACCTGAACGACAAGAACGACGACCGCAAAGACCAGACGGACTACAAAGACCAGCGCTGGATGGTCAACTGGCAGCACAAGGGTGGCCTGGACGAACGCCTGATGACCGAGGTGGACTACACCGACATCAGCGACCCGTTCTACTTCCAGGACCTGGAGTCCGATCAGATCGGCGTGGAAAGCCGCGACGTGCTGAACCAGCAAGGCGCGCTGACCTACCGTGGCGACAGCTACACCGCGCGCCTGAACGTGCATGCCTACGAAATGGCGACCATTTCGCAGATCACGCCGTATGACCGCCTGCCGCAGCTGACCCTGAACGGTACCCTGCCATTCCAGCCAGGCGGCCTGAACCTGGGTTACGAGACCGAAGCGGTACGCTTCGAGCGTGACTTGAAGAACGACACCGTGTTCGACAAGGATGGCAACCTCGACCTCACAGCCGGGCCAGAAGGTCGTCGCCTTGATCAGAACATTCAAGGCATCGAGCGGGCCAACGGCACGCGCCTGAATGTGGCGCCGTCCATCAGCTACCCGATGACGGCCAGCTATGGGTTCCTGACGCCCAAGCTGAAATATGCCTACACCCAGTACGACCTGGACCTCGACAGCAAAGGCAAGGCCGATGCAATCGCCCTGGAAGCTGCAAATCCAGCCGCCTACGGCAGCTACGACAGCTCCGTAAGCCGCGATGTACCGATCTTCAGCGTCGACAGCGGCCTGTACTTCGACCGCAATACCTCGCTGTTCGGCAACAACTACCGTCAAACCCTCGAACCACGCATGTTCTACCTGTACGTCCCGTACAAGGACCAGAAGGACATCCCGCTGTTCGATACTGGCGAAACCCTGTTCAGCTACGATTCGCTGTTCCGCGACAACCGCTTCAGCGGCACCGACCGCATCGGCGACGAGAACAAGCTGTCGCTGGGTGTCACCACACGCTGGATCGAAGACAACGGCTTCGAGCGCCAGAACTTCAGCATCGGCCAGGCCTACTACTTCAAAGACCGCAAGGTACAGTTGCCGGGTATCGACTACCGCACCCGCAAAGACTCGCAGTCCGACGTGTCGCCATATGCCCTGGTGTACAACTACTACTTCAACCGCGACTGGCGCTTCAATTCGGACTTCAACTGGGACCCGGACAGCCGCAGCACCCGCTCGGGCAGTGCGATGTTCCACTACCAGCCTGAAGACAACCCGAACAAGATCGTCAACCTCGGCTACCGCTACCGTAACGACACCATCGCCTACGACTCGACAACGGGTACCTGGAAGGTGGGCGGCGGTGACTATGGCACCCCAGGCGATCCGAACTACATCAAGGATTACTACAAGATCCAGCAGCACGATTTCTCGGTCATCTGGCCGATCGTGCCACAGTGGAGCGTGATTGCCCGCTGGCAGCATGACTACAACCGCAACCGCACCCTGGAAGCCATGGGTGGTTTCGAATACGACAACTGCTGCTGGAAGCTGCGTCTGGTCAACCGGTACTGGATCGACTACGACGATTTCAGCCAGGCCCTTCCGCAGAACGAAAAAGGCGACCACGGTGTCTTCCTTCAGATCGTCCTGAAAGGCCTCGGTGGTGTAGTTGGCAACAAGGTCGAATCTTTCCTCGACCAAGGCATTCAAGGTTACCGTGAACGTGAAGACCAAGCTTATTGATCGACTGCGCCCAGTGCTGCTGGGCGTCGCTTTGCTGAGTGGCGCGGTGCATGCCGCGGTACAGCCGCTTGATCGCGTGGTGGCCATCGTCGACAACGACGTGGTCATGCAAAGCCAGCTGGACCAGCGCGTGCATGAGGTTCAGCAAACCATTGCCAAGCGCGGCGGCAGCGTGCCGCCCGCCGGCGCCCTGGAACAGCAGGTACTGGAACGCCTGATCGTCGAAAACCTGCAACTGCAGATTGGCGAACGCTCCGGCATTCGCATCACCGACGAAGAACTGAACCAGGCCATCGGCACCATTGCCCAGCGCAACGGCATGTCGCTGGACCAGTTCCGCGCAGCGTTGGCCCATGACGGCCTGTCGTTCGACGACGCCCGCGACCAGGTCAAGCGCGAGATGATCATCAGCCGCGTGCGCCAACGCCGCGTGGCCGAGCGCATCCAGGTGTCGGAGCAGGAAGTGAAGAACTTCCTCAACTCCGACATGGGCAAGATGCAGATGTCGGAAGAGTACCGCCTGGCCAACATCCTGATCCCCACCCCGGAAGCCGCCAACTCGGCAGACATCCAGAAGGCTGCACGCCAGGTGGGCGAGGTGTACCAGCAACTCAAGCAAGGCGCGGACTTCGGCCAGCTGGCCATCGCCCGTTCCGCCAGCGAAAACGCCCTGGAAGGCGGCGAAATGGGCTGGCGTAAAGCGGCCCAGCTGCCACCAGACTTCGCCAAGATGCTCAGCAGCATGCCGGTGGGTGAAATCACCCAGCCGATCCGCATCCCCAACGGCTTCATCATCCTCAAGCTGGAAGAGAAGCGTGGCGGCAGCGAGAACGTGCTGCGCGACGAAGTGCACGTGCGCCACATCCTGATCAAGCCAAGCGAGATCCGCAGCGACGCGGCCACCGAGCAGTTGGCCGAGCGCCTGTACGAACGCATCAAGAACGGCGAAGACTTCGCCGAACTGGCGAAGAGCTTCTCGGAAGACCCGGGTTCAGCGCTCAACGGCGGTGACCTCAACTGGGTCGACCCGAACAGCCTGGTGCCTGAGTTCCGCGAACAGATGGCCAACGCCCAGCAAGGCGTCGTGACCAAGCCGTTCAAAACCCAGTATGGCTGGCACGTGCTGGAAGTACTGGGCCGTCGGGCCACCGACAGCACCGAGCAGGCGCGTGAGCAACAGGCCCTGAACGTGCTGCGTAACCGCAAATACGACGAAGAGCTGCAAACCTGGCTGCGCCAGATCCGCGACGAAGCCTACGTTGAAATCAAGCTGCCTGGCGCCGACCAGGCCGCCCAGTGAAGCCCCTGCGCTTCGCCGTCACCCCCGGCGAGCCGGCCGGCATAGGTCCTGACCTGTGCCTGCTGCTCGCCGCAGACGCCCAGCCCCACCCCCTGATTGCCATCACCAGCCGTGACCTGCTCGCCGAGCGGGCCACCCAGCTGGGGCTGGCTGTCGACCTGTTGCCGGTTGCCCCGGGCCAATGGCCCGAGCAGCCAGCGCCAGCGGGCAGCCTGTATGTTTGGGATACCCCGCTGGCGGCCCCGGTAACACCGGGCCAGCTCGACACGGCCAACGCCGCGTTCGTGCTGCAAACCCTGACCCGTGCTGGCCAGGGCTGCCTGGACGGGCACTTCGCCGGGATGATCACCGCCCCCGTGCACAAGGGTGTGATCAACGAGAGCGGCATCGCCTTTTCCGGGCACACCGAATTCCTCGCCGAACTGACCCAAACCGCACAAGTGGTGATGATGCTGGCTACCCGCGGCCTGCGCGTGGCCCTGGTTACCACCCATCTGCCGCTGCGGGACATCGCCGACGCCATCACTGCCGAGCGCGTCGAGCGGGTTACCCGCATCCTGCATGCAGACATGCGCGACAAGTTCGGCATCACCGCCCCACGCATCCTGGTGTGCGGCCTCAACCCGCATGCCGGTGAAGGCGGCCACCTGGGCCGCGAAGAAATCGACATCATCGAGCCGACCCTGGCCCGCCTGCGCGCTGAAGGCATGGACCTGCGCGGGCCGCTGCCGGCCGATACCCTGTTTACCCCCAAATATCTGGAGCACTGCGACGCGGTGCTGGCGATGTACCACGACCAAGGCCTGCCCGTACTCAAGTACAAGGGTTTTGGTGCGGCCGTGAACGTGACCTTGGGCCTGCCGATCATCCGTACCTCGGTTGACCACGGCACCGCTCTGGACCTGGCCGGCAGCGGCAAGGTCGACACCGGCAGCCTGCGCGTCGCGCTGGAAACCGCCTACCAGATGGCCGAGAACCGACCATGAACGAGCAATACCAACACCGAGCGCGCAAGCGCTTCGGCCAGAACTTCCTGCACGACGCCGGCATCATCGACCGTATCCTGCGCGCTATCCACGCCAAGCCTGGCGAACACCTGCTGGAAATCGGCCCGGGCCAGGGCGCCCTGACCGAGGGCCTGCTGGGCAGCGGCGCGCAACTGGACGTGGTCGAGCTGGACAAGGACCTGGTGCCGATCCTGCAGCACAAGTTCGCCGACCGCAGCAATTTCCGCCTGCACCAGGGCGACGCCCTGAAGTTCGACTTCAACCAGCTGGGCGTCCCGCCGCGCAGCCTCAAGGTGGTGGGTAACCTGCCCTATAACATCTCCACGCCGCTGATCTTCCACCTGCTCAGCCATGCCGGGCTGATCCGCGACATGCACTTCATGCTGCAGAAGGAAGTGGTCGAGCGCATGGCCGCCGGCCCTGGCGGTGGTGATTGGGGGCGGTTGTCGATCATGGTGCAGTACCACTGCCGCGTGGAACACCTGTTCAACGTTGGCCCTGGGGCGTTCAACCCGCCACCGAAAGTGGATTCGGCCATCGTGCGGCTGGTGCCGCACGAAGTGCTGCCTCACCCGGCCAAAGATGCACAACTGCTGGAGCGGGTGGTGCGTGACGCGTTCAACCAGCGCCGCAAAACACTGCGCAACACCATGAAGGGCCTGCTCGACAGCGCGGCCATCGAAGCTGCCGGCGTAGATGGCAGCCTGCGCCCGGAGCAGCTGGACCTGGCCGCCTTCGTGCGCCTGGCCGATCAGTTGGCCGATCAGCCCAGAGCCTGATTCGACCTGATCCGGCCTCTTCGCGGGCACGCCCGCTCCCACAGGTAAATCACCCCTCAAATGCGGTGGAATCCTGTGGGAGCGGGCTTGCCCGCGAAGAGGCCAGCCCAGACAACACAAAACCCCCAGCCCTTCCACCGCTGGCCCTCCCCCCCGCCAATGGCCTAGACTGCATTATTGCGTCAGTTCGCCCAAGGCCCTTGCATGTCCGACCCCCGCTATCAAATCGACGTCAGCGTCGTGACCCGCTACCTCAAAGAGCAATCCGACCCGGAAAACAGTCGTTTCGCTTTCGCCTACACCATCACTGTGCAGAACAACGGCTCGCTGAAAGCCAAACTGCTGTCGCGCCACTGGCTGATCACCAACGGTGACGGCAAGGTCGAAGAAGTGCGCGGCGCCGGGGTGGTCGGCCAGCAGCCCAATATCGAGCCGGGCCAGAGCCACACCTACAGCAGCGGGGCTGTCATCAGCACCCGCGTAGGCACCATGCAGGGCAGCTACCAGATGTTTGCCGAAGACGGTAAACGTTTCGATGCCGAGATCGCCCCGTTTCGCCTAGCGGTGCCCGGGGCCCTGCACTGATGGCCACTTACGCCGTCGGCGACCTGCAGGGCTGCCTGCAGCCACTCAAATGCCTGCTCGAACGCGTACGCTTCGATCCCGCCGTGGACCGCCTGTGGCTGGTGGGCGACCTGGTCAACCGCGGCCCCGAGTCACTGCAAACGCTGCGCTTTCTGTACTCCATGCGCCAGTCCCTGGTCTGCGTGCTGGGCAACCACGACCTGCACCTGCTGGCCGCCTGGCACAACGTCGAGCGCCTGAAGAAAAGCGACACTTTGCGCGAGATCATCGAAGCGCCAGATGCGGATCAGTTGTTCGACTGGCTGCGCCAGCAAAAGCTGCTGCACTACGATGAGGCGCGGGGCGTTGCCATGGTTCATGCCGGCATCCCGCCGCAGTGGACGCTCGGCCAGGCCCTGAAGCTGGCAGACGAGGTGGAACAGGTGCTGCGCGATGACACTCGCCTGAAGTTGTACTTGGATGGCATGTACGGCAACGAGCCGAACAAGTGGAGCAAGAACCTCACCGGTATCGAGCGCCTGCGGGTCATCACCAACTACTTCACGCGCATGCGCTTCTGCACCGCAGAAGGCAAACTCGACCTGAAAAGCAAGGAAGGCCTGGGCACCGCGCCCAAAGGCTACAAACCCTGGTTTGCCCACAAGGACCGCCGCTCGCGGCACGTGAAGATCATCTTCGGCCACTGGGCCGCCCTTGAAGGGCGCGTCGACCAGCCTGACGTCATCGCCCTGGACACCGGCTGCGTGTGGGGCGGCGCCATGACCCTGTACAACCTCGACAGCGGCCAATACCACCGCTGCGACTGCGCCGCCGACGGCACCCTGCGCCAGCCGGCACAACCCACTACACTCAATGACCACACCTGAAGGAAGTAGTACCCATGAGCGAATTCAAGCGCATCCCTCCCGAGCAGGCCTTGGAGCTTCGCAAGCAAGAAGGTGCGGTCGTGGTCGATATCCGTGACTCGCAAGCCTTTGCTGCCGGCCACATTACCGGCGCCCGGCATCTGGATAACCATTCGGTTGCCGAGTTCATCCGCAATGCCGACCTCGACGCCCCCACCCTGGTGGTCTGCTACCACGGCAACTCCAGCCAGAGCGCTGCCGCCTACCTGGTAGGCCAGGGCTTCTCGGACGTGTACAGCGTCGACGGTGGGTTTGAACTGTGGCGCACCACCTACCCGGCCGAGACAGCCCAAGGCGCTGCCGAATAAATATTTTCATTTTTACTGCAGCCCGCGTCCTGCGCGGGCTTGCGGCTTACCTGACGAACGGTCGTTCGTAACTTCTGCACTCCTCGCCCCTTGACCTTGCAGATAACCAACTACGCTTAAGCTCAGGCCATCCAAAAAAGGGGAGAGCCGGTACACCGGCGTGCGGGTCATCGGTAGCGTAACAGGGTGTTCTGGGGGGTATAAAGCAACTGGCGAACCCGGTTGCTTGCCAGCATCAGCTGACTGATCCGGCGTCGTCTCCACGTATCGAGCGAGGTGACGTCATGAGTATTTTTAGCCACTTCCAACAACGTTTCGAGTCAACGCGCCAGGAAGAACTCTCGCTGCAGGAGTACCTCGAGCTGTGCAAAGAGGATCGCAGTGCCTACGCATCGGCGGCCGAACGGCTGTTGCTGGCCATCGGTGAGCCAGAGCTGATCGACACCTCTACCAACTCCAGGCTGTCGCGCATTTTTTCCAACAAGGTGATCCGCCGCTATCCAGCCTTTGCCGACTTCCATGGCATGGAAGAGTGCATCGACCAGATCGTGTCCTACTTCCGCCACGCCGCCCAAGGCCTGGAGGAAAAGAAACAGATCCTCTACCTGCTGGGCCCGGTAGGTGGCGGTAAATCGTCGCTGGCGGAAAAACTCAAGCAGCTGATGGAGCGCGTACCCTTCTACGCCATCAAGGGCTCACCGGTGTTCGAATCGCCATTGGGCCTGTTCAACGCCAACGAAGACGGGGCCATTCTCGAGGAAGAGTTCGGCATCCCGCGGCGCTACCTCAACACCATCATGTCGCCCTGGGCCACCAAGCGGCTGCAGGAGTTCGGCGGCGATATTTCCAAATTCAAAGTGGTCAAGCTCTACCCTTCCATCCTCAACCAGATCGCCATTGCCAAGACCGAACCGGGCGATGAAAACAACCAGGACATCTCTGCTCTGGTCGGCAAGGTCGACATTCGCAAGCTCGAGGAATACCCACAGAACGACGCCGACGCCTACAGCTACTCGGGGGCACTGTGCCGGGCCAACCAGGGCCTGATGGAATTCGTGGAAATGTTCAAGGCGCCGATCAAGGTCCTGCACCCCTTGCTCACCGCCACCCAGGAAGGTAACTACAACAGTACCGAAGGCCTCGGGGCCATCCCGTACACCGGCATCCTGTTGGCCCACTCCAACGAATCGGAGTGGCACACCTTCCGTAACAACAAGAACAACGAAGCGTTCATCGACCGGATCTACATCGTCAAGGTGCCGTACTGCCTGCGCGTCAGCGACGAAATCAGGATCTACGACAAATTGCTGGTCAACAGTTCGCTGTCCAAGGCCCATTGCGCACCGGACACGCTGAAAATGCTGGCGCAATTCACGGTGCTGTCGCGGCTCAAAGAGCCTGAAAACTCCAATATCTATTCGAAAATGCGCGTGTACGACGGTGAAAACCTCAAGGACACCGATCCGAAGGCCAAGTCGATTCAGGAATACCGCGACTCGGCCGGCGTCGACGAGGGCATGAATGGCCTGTCGACCCGCTTCGCCTTCAAGATCCTGTCCAAGGTGTTCAACTTCGACCCACACGAAATTGCCGCCAACCCCGTGCACCTGTTGTATGTGCTGGAGCAGCAGATCGAACAGGAACAGTTCCCTGCAGAAGTGCGCGAACGCTACCTGCGCTACCTGAAGGAGTACCTGGCACCGCGCTACATCGAGTTCATCGGCAAGGAAATCCAGACAGCGTACCTGGAGTCCTACAGCGAATACGGCCAGAACATCTTCGACCGCTATGTGCTGTACGCCGACTTCTGGATCCAGGACCAGGAATACCGCGACCCGGAAACCGGCGAGATCCTCAACCGCATCGCGCTCAACGAAGAGCTGGAGAAAATCGAGAAGCCGGCCGGCATCAGCAACCCGAAAGACTTCCGCAACGAGATCGTCAACTTCGTACTGCGCGCACGCGCCAACAACAATGGCAAGAACCCAAGCTGGCTGAGCTACGAAAAACTGCGGGTGGTGATCGAGAAGAAAATGTTCTCCAACACCGAAGACCTGCTGCCGGTCATCAGCTTCAATGCCAAAGCCAGCAAAGAGGACCAGAAGAAACACAACGACTTCGTCACCCGAATGGTGGAGCGTGGTTATACCGACAAGCAGGTGCGCCTGCTGTCGGAGTGGTACCTGCGGGTCAGGAAATCGCAATAAAGCGGCAAGCCGCCTAGTGCCAAGCTACAAGCTGCAAGCCACAAGCTGGCTGGCGCCGGCGCATGCCAGGCGCCAGCATCTGCGGCAGCGATGGCTGTTTTTACTTGCAGCTTGAAGCTTACCGCTTGGCGTCCAGGGCTTGTGGCTTGCAGCTGCTCCAGCTACCGGAGGGACCATGAGCTACGTTATAGACCGCCGCCTGAACGGCAAGAACAAGAGCACGGTCAACCGCCAGCGCTTCCTGCGGCGGTACCGCGAACACATCAAGAAGGCCGTCGAAGAGGCGGTAAGCCGCCGCTCCATCATGGACATGGAACACGGCGAACAGATCAGCATTCCCGGGCGTGATATCGACGAACCGGTGCTGCACCATGGCCGCGGGGGCAAACAGACGATCGTGCACCCCGGCAACAAGGAGTTCACTGCCGGTGAACACATACCCAGGCCGCAAGGCGGCGGCGGGGGGGGCGGCGGCCGTGGCAAGGCCGGCAACTCCGGCGAAGGCATGGACGAATTCGTCTTTCAGATCACCCAGGAAGAGTTCCTCGAATTCATGTTCGAAGACCTCGAATTGCCCAACCTGGTCAAACGCCACCTGACCGGTGCCGACACCTTCAAAACTGTGCGCGCCGGTATCGCCAACGAAGGCAACCCGTCGCGCATCAACATCGTGCGCACCCTGCGCTCGGCCCACGCCCGACGTATCGCCCTGACCGGCAGCAGCCGTGCCCTGCTGCGCGAAGCACAGAAAGAGCTGGCGCGCCTGCGCGTAGAGGAACCGGACAATTTCACCGATATCCAGGAAATCGAACAGGAAATCGAGCGCCTCAAGGCACGCATCAACCGCCTGCCGTTTCTCGACACCTTCGACCTCAAGTACAACCTGCTGGTCAAGCAACCCAACCCCAGCTCAAAGGCGGTGATGTTCTGCCTGATGGACGTGTCCGGTTCGATGACCCAGGCGACCAAAGACATCGCCAAGCGCTTCTTCATCCTGCTGTATCTGTTCCTCAAGCGTAATTACGACCGCATCGAAGTCGTGTTCATTCGCCACCACACCAGTGCCCGCGAAGTGGACGAGGAAGAATTTTTTTACTCGCGGGAAACCGGGGGCACCATCGTTTCCAGCGCACTCAAGCTAATGCAGGAGATCATGGCTGAACGCTACCCGGCCAGTGACTGGAACATCTATGCTGCCCAGGCGTCCGACGGCGACAACTGGAACGACGACTCGCCAATCTGCCGCGATATCCTGGCCAAGCAGATCATGCCGCACGTGCAGTACTACACTTACGTCGAAATCACCCCCCGTGAGCACCAGGCGCTGTGGTACGAATACGAACGCATCGGCGAGGCCTTCCCCGACACGTTTGCCCAACAGCAGTTGGTATCGGCCGGCGACATCTACCCGGTCTTCCGTGAACTCTTCCAGCGCAGGTTAGCCACATGACCGCCAGAGCACAGAGACGCCAACCCATTTCCACCGGGTCCGAATGGACGTTCGAACTGATCCAGACCTACGACCGGGAAATCAGCCGCCTGGCCGAGCGCTACGCCCTGGACACCTACCCCAACCAGATCGAGGTGATCACGGCCGAGCAGATGATGGACGCCTACGCTTCCGTCGGCATGCCGCTGGGCTATCACCACTGGTCCTACGGCAAGCAGTTCCTCAGCACGGAAAAGTCCTATAGCCGTGGTCAGATGGGCCTGGCCTACGAGATCGTGATCAACTCCGACCCCTGCATCGCTTACCTGATGGAAGAAAACACCATGTGCATGCAGGCACTGGTGATCGCCCATGCCTGCTATGGGCATAACAGCTTCTTCAAAGGCAACTACCTGTTCCGCACCTGGACGGATGCCAGCTCGATCATCGACTACCTGGTGTTCGCCAAGCAGTACATCGCGCAGTGCGAGGAACGCCACGGCATCGACGCCGTGGAAGATCTGATCGACTCCTGCCATGCCCTGATGAACTACGGCGTAGACCGCTACAAGCGGCCCTACCCTATTTCTGCCGAAGAGGAGCGGCGCCGGCAACAGGAGCGCGAGGAACACTTGCAGCGGCAGATCAACGACCTGTGGCGGACCATCCCGAAAAGCGCCGAAAAGGGCAATGACCGCGATGAAGGGCGCTTCCCCGCCGAGCCGCAGGAAAACATCCTGTACTTCATCGAAAAGAACGCCCCGCTGCTGGAACCCTGGCAACGGGAAGTGGTGCGCATCGTGCGCAAGATAGCCCAGTATTTCTACCCGCAGCGCCAGACCCAGGTGATGAACGAAGGCTGGGCAACCTTCTGGCACTACACCCTGATGAACGACTTGTACGACGAGGGGCTGATAACTGAAGGCTTCATGATGGAGTTTCTGCAGTCGCACACCAGTGTGGTGTTCCAGCCTGGTTTCGACAGCCCGTACTACAGCGGCATCAACCCTTACGCGCTGGGCTTTGCGATGTACACCGACATCCGCCGCATGTGCGAGAACCCAACCGAAGAGGATCGCCACTGGTTCCCCGACATTGCCGGCAGTGATTGGCTTTCTACCATCAAGTTCGCCATGAGCAGCTTCAAGGACGAGAGTTTCATCCTGCAATACCTGTCGCCCAAGGTAATGCGCGACCTCAAGCTGTTCAGCATTCTCGATGATGACCAACGGGACGATCTGCTGGTACCGGCCATTCACGACGAGTCGGGTTACCGGCTCATTCGCGAGCAGCTGGCAGCCCAGTACAACCTGGGCAACCGTGAGCCGAACGTGCAGATCTGGAGTGTCGACCGCCGTGGGGACCGCTCCCTCACCCTGCGTCACCAGCAGCACAACCGCAAACCGCTCGGCGACTCGACCGACGAAGTCCTCAAGCACCTGCATCGGCTGTGGGGCTTCGATATCCACCTGGAGACCGTGCAAGGCGAGCAGGTGGTCAAGACCCACCACATGCCGCCACGCGGCGAGCACGGCGACGGCGGCGAATACGGCCGCATGGACCTGGCGGTGATTCACCATCTCTGAAGCCACGCCATGACTGCCGGCGGGTTATGCTGTCGGCAGTTATGGAGAGTTGCTCATGCACATTTACAAGGTTGGCGGTGCCGTACGTGACCGCCTGCTCGGCCGACCGGTCAGCGATATCGACTGGCTGGTGGTCGGTGCCAGCGTCGAGGAAATGCTGGCCAAGGGTTACCGCCCGGTCGGCGCCGACTTCCCGGTATTCCTGCACCCGAAAACCGGCGAGGAATACGCCCTGGCCCGTACCGAACGCAAAAGCGGGCGCGGCTACGGTGGCTTCACCTTCCATGCCAGCCCCGACGTAACCCTGGAAGAAGACCTGATCCGCCGCGACCTGACCATCAATGCCATGGCCGAGGATGAGGCCGGGCAGGTTCATGACCCTTACCAGGGCGCGCGGGACCTGGACCAACGCCTGTTACGCCACGTTTCCCCAGCGTTCGCTGAAGACCCCCTGCGTGTGCTGCGGGTGGCGCGCTTTGCTGCGCGCTATGCACCCTTGGGCTTTCGGGTCGCCGATGAAACCCTGGAGCTGATGCGCCAGATCAGTGCCTCGGGCGAATTGCAGGCCTTGACTGCAGAGCGCAGCTGGAAGGAGATCGAGCGCGCGCTGATGGAGGCGCAGCCGCAGGTGTTCTTCCAGGTCCTGCATGCGTGCGCCGCCCTCCGGGAACTGTTGCCTGAGCTTGATAGCGCCCCCCAAGCCCTGGCTGCGCTGGGACAAGCAGCTGCGCATCACCAGCCCCTGCACGTGCGCTGGGCCTGCCTGTTGCACCAGTTGCCCCCCGCCTCGATCAAGACCGTCAACCAACGCCTCAAGGCGCCGCGGGAATGCCAGGAGCTGGCCCTGCTGACGGGTGAGTGCCTGGTGCAGGCTGATCAGGCGCTGCAGCTGCCTGCCATGTCACTGCTGGCGCTGTTGCAGAAGTTCGATGTGTACCGGCGCCCGCAGCGGTTTGAGGATTTCCTGGCTGCCTGCGAGATGGTGGCACTGGGGAATTGCAAAGCGGGTTATCCACAGGGCGAGTATTTGCGTGGCGCTGCGGCAGCGGCGCGGGCGGTGGATGTGAAGCCGCTTGTGCAGGCTGGGCTGACTGGCCAGGCACTGGGCGAAGCGCTCAAAGCGCAGCGGCTGAAAGCGCTTGAGGCTTACCGGCACCGCTAGTGCTACCGGCCCTTTCGCGACCAAAGCCGCTCCCATAGGTAGCGCGCCAACGTGAAGGCAACACAGCCCCTGTGGGAGATTCTATGGTTTCTGGCAAGGGTAGCCGCAGCACCTTCAGCGCCTGTGAGATCGAGCGCCGCCCGCGCGGCGCATCGCGAGCTGCGCTCGCTCCTACGTTTGTTTCGGGCCAGTAACCCCTGTGCCAGATGCGCGCGGCCGCCTTGTTCGTACGACGCGATTTTGAGGCATGCGCCAAGGCGTTCGCGCGCAAATCCCACAGGAATAATTGGCCCGAAACAAACGTAGGAGCGAGCGCAGCTCGCGATGCGCCGCGCGGGCGGCGCTCGCTCTAACAGGCGCTGCATACCTTGTGGCAAACACCTGTCAGCCCTGATGCGATCCCCGTGGGAGCTGGCTTGCCCGCGAAGCAGGCGACGCTGTGCCTGGCACCGGCTCCGCCGGTGTTCGCGGGCATGCCCGCTCCCACAGGGGCCTGCGCTGGCTTGAAGTTGCCGCCGGACTTGCACGAGCAACTGTCTTTCTCAAAATTAGAAGCCTGCGCGATTCACCTGTGGGAGCGGGCAAGCCCGCGAAAAGGCCGGAATAGGCTTACGCCGGCGTCAACTGCAACCCACGCCACTCAAAGGCAACCGGTGCCAGCACTTGGTCGATCTGCGCGTCCTGCCACAACTGCCCCATGGTCTTGCCCGCCCCCGGATGCACCAGTTCCGGCGCCAGCAGCGACAGCGGCCATAACACGAAGGCGTTCTTCAAGATCTCTGCCCGGGGCAGTACCAGCCCATCGAAGTTGCCATGCAGGTCGTCATACATCAGCACGTCGATATCCAGCGGCAACCCTTTGCGGTCAGGCGCATAACGGCCATTGTCGGCCTCGATGAACTTCAGCCTGCGGTCCAGTTCGATCAACGGCAGCGCGGTTTGCCCGCTGACCACGAAATTGATGAATGGCCCGCTCTTGATCCCCACCGCCTGGCTTTCGAAAGCCGGAGAGCAGCGCATGTCGGTGAGAATCGCGGCCAACGCATCAAGCCCGGCACACAAATGCGCCTCACGGTCGACATTGCTGCCAAGGCCCAGGTAAACCGTGCTCAGAGACATCCGCGCTCGATCTCCACGCCAACACCGCCACGGGCCGCCGGCACCGCGCCAGGCTTGGTCAGCTTCAACCGCACCCACGGGATGTGGAACTCTTCCATCAAGGCAGCCACCAGGCGCTCGGCAAAAGTTTCCACCAGCTCGAAACGGGCCTGCTCGGCGAATGCCTGGATACGCGCCGAAACGCTGGCGTAATCCAGGGCCAGGTTCAGGTCGTCGCCGGCCGCCGCGGGGCGGTTGTCCCAGGCAAAGCTCAAGTCCAGGCGCAAGCACTGGCGAATATCCCGCTCCCAGTCATAGGCACCGATAACGGTATCGACTTCCAGGCCTTCGATGAACACTCTGTCCAAGCACTTCTCTCCACAGCACGACAAGGGCGACTGGCGCCGTTAGAATCAGGGCGTCCTCGCCCGGAATAGTTAGCATGTTTTGGTTACTGGCGTTGCTCGCCTACCTGCTCGGCTCGCTGTCCTTCGCCATTGTTCTCAGCCGCCTCTCAGGCAGCCCGGACCCGCGTTCCAGTGGTTCAGGCAATGCCGGCGCTACCAACATGCTACGCCTGGCAGGCCGTAAAATGGCGATCCTGACCCTGCTTGGCGACCTGTTCAAGGGCCTGCTGCCAGTATTGCTCGCCCGCCTCGCCGGGCTGGACCTGCAAGAACAGGCCTGGGTAGGCGTGTATGCAGTGCTGGGCCACCTGTTTCCAGTGTACTTCCGCTTTCAGGGTGGCAAAGGCGTGGCGACGGCTGCCGGCATGCTCATGGGCCTGTATTTCCCCGCCGCGCTGCTGGCGGTTGGCGCCTGGCTGCTGATTTTCTACCTCACCCGTACCAGCTCGCTGGCCGCGCTGATCGCCACCCCGCTGACCTTGCCATTGCTGGCCTGGCGCGAGCCGGAAGCCCTGCTGCCGATCACGGTGCTCACCGCCTTGATCGTCTGGAGCCACCGCAGCAACCTGCGCGATTTGTTTGCCGGGCGCGAACGCCACTTCTGAACCTTGCCGCCCACCGTTACAGCGGTGGCAGTTGCTCCATCGGCCAGCGTGCCTGCACGCTGATCCCCAGGCCCTGCTGCTGCCCGGCCAGCAGCCGCTGGCAGCCGGCATAGGCGATCATCGCGCCGTTGTCGGTGCAGAACTGCGGCCGCGCGTAATATACGTTGCCCTTCATGCCGGCCAGCATCTCTTCCAGCGAGGCGCGCAAGGCCTTGTTGGCACTTACGCCACCGGCGATGACCAGGCGCTTGAGGCCCGTCTGCTTGAGGGCCCGCTTGCACTTGATGGTCAAAGTCTCTACCACGGCCTGCTGGAATGCCAGCGACACGTCGCAACGGGTTTGCTCGCCGTCGTCGCCAGCATTCTTGCACTGCTGCCAGGTGTTCAGGGCGAACGTCTTCAGGCCACTGAAGCTAAATTCCAGGCCAGGGCGATCGGTCATCGGCCTGGGGAACACAAAGCGCCCAGGCACGCCCTGCTCGGCCAGGCGCGCGATTTCCGGGCCACCCGGGTAATTCAGGCCAATCAGCTTGGCGGTCTTGTCGAAGGCTTCGCCAGCGGCATCGTCCAGGCTCTCGCCCAGCAGCTCGTATTGGCCGATGCCATCCACCCGAACCAGCTGGGTATGGCCGCCGGACACCAACAAAGCGACGAACGGAAACTCGGGCGGGTTCTCCTCCAGCATGGGCGCCAGCAGGTGGCCTTCCATGTGGTGTACGCCAATTGCCGGAATGTCCCAGGCAAATGCCAGCGCCTGGGCGCACGACGCCCCCACCAGCAAGGCCCCGACCAGGCCGGGGCCGGCGGTATAGGCGATGGCGTCGATTTCGGTGGCGACACAGCCCGCCTCGTCCAGCACCTGGCGGATGAGGGGCAGCATGCGCTTGACGTGGTCACGCGAGGCAAGCTCGGGCACCACACCGCCAAACACGCGGTGCAGGTCGATCTGGCTGAACAGCGCGTCGGCCAACAAACCGCGTTCGCTGTCGTATAATGCGACGCCAGTTTCGTCGCAGGATGTTTCCAATCCCAGTACTAGCATGGGCTCGTCCCTTGTGGGGGCTGAATTCGAAGCCGCGCATGATAGTCCCCGTGCCGAGTGCCGACCAGCGGTTTTCGATCAGAGGCTTTGCATTCCGGCTTGCTAAGGGTTAACATCCGCAACCCTTGAAAACCGACGTTCTCCAGCACACCTTTGTTTTGCCAGGAGCACGTCTACCCCGGTAATGAATTAAGGTAGCCCTGGATGCCAGCCGTCAAAGTTAAAGAGAACGAACCCTTCGACGTAGCTCTGCGTCGTTTCAAGCGCTCCTGCGAAAAAGCCGGTGTACTGGCTGAAGTTCGTAGCCGCGAGTTTTACGAGAAGCCGACCGCAGAGCGTAAGCGCAAGGCAGCTGCTGCTGTTAAGCGTCACGCCAAGAAAGTTCAGCGCGAACAGCGCCGCGCCGTTCGTCTGTACTAATACAGGCGTTCAACGCAAAGCTTCTGCCCTGCCCGGCTAACGCCGGGCGATGGCAGTGGTCGTTTTACACTTGGGCAGCCAGCCCAAGGCCCCGCACAAGCTTCACGCGAACTGCATACGGGCAACCTGCCTGAAACGTCAGAGCTGGTCTTCGCTGTTCCATGACCAGACGTGCACGTCAGACTGACGGGCCCCTAGTGGCCGGCGGCGAGCACACATTTCCTCGCACCATATCAAGCGGCACCCGCCCCATTCGGCGCGCGAGCGATTAGACTTGCCAGTTGCCAGATGACGAGACTGCCATGGCCGGGCTGATTCCCCAGAGCTTCATTGACGACCTGATCAACCGCCTCGACATCGTCGATGTGGTGAGTTCGCGCGTCCAGCTGAAAAAAACCGGCAAGAACTACTCCGCCTGCTGCCCGTTCCACAAGGAAAAAACCCCTTCCTTTACGGTCAGCCCCGACAAGCAGTTCTACTACTGCTTCGGCTGCGGCGCCGGTGGCAACGCCCTGGGCTTTGTCATGGACCACGACAACCTGGATTTCCCCCAGGCCGTCGAGGAGCTGGCCCGCGCCGCCGGCATGGAAGTGCCCCGCGAACAAGGGCGCCGTGACAACAAGCCACGCCAGCCCACCGATTCGCCACTATACCCACTGCTGGATGCAGCCTCCGAGTTCTACCGCCAGGCGTTGCGCAGCCACCCGACCCGCAAGGCGGCGGTGGACTACCTCAAAGGCCGTGGCCTGTCCGGGGAAATTGCCCGCGATTTCTGCCTGGGCTTCGCCCCGCCCGGCTGGGACAACCTGCTCAAGCACCTAGGCGCCGACGCCCTGCAGCAGAAGGTGATGATCGATGCCGGCCTGCTGATCGAGAACGCCGAAAGCGGCAAGCGCTACGATCGCTTCCGCGACCGGGTAATGTTCCCCATCCGTGACAGCCGCGGGCGCATCATCGCCTTCGGTGGCCGGGTGCTCGGCGACGACAAACCCAAGTACCTGAACTCCCCGGAAACCCCGGTATTCCACAAGGGCCAGGAACTGTACGGGTTGTACGAGGCGCGCAAGCACAACCGCAACCTCGACGAAATCATCGTTGTCGAGGGCTATATGGATGTCATCGCCCTCGCCCAGCAAGGCTTGCGCAATGCCGTGGCCACCCTTGGCACCGCCACCAGCGAAGAACACCTCAAGCGCCTGTTCCGCGTGGTGCCCAGCGTGCTGTTCTGCTTCGACGGCGACCAGGCCGGGCGCAAAGCGGCATGGCGCGCGCTGGAATCGGCGCTGCCCAATCTGCAGGACGGCCGTCGGGCGCGCTTCCTGTTCCTGCCTGAAGGCGAAGACCCAGACAGCCTGGTACGCGCCGAAGGCACCGACGCCTTCATGGCCCGCATCAACCAGCACGCCCAGCCGCTGGCCGACTACTTCTTCGAGCAACTGGGCGTCGAAGCCGACCCGCGCTCGCTGGAAGGCAAGGCCCACATGGCGACCCTGGCCGCACCGTTGATCGAAAAGATTCCCGGCGCCAACCTGCGCCAGCTGATGCGCAACCGCCTGAGAGAAATCACCGGCCTCGACCCTCAACAGGTCGAGCAACTGGCCCAGCATGCACCCGCGCCCACCAGCATGCCGGACTACGACCCTGGCTACGATTACGACGCCATGGCCAGCTACACCCCCGACTATGGTGACATGCCGCAGTTCGAGCCGGCGCCGTTCCAGCAGGAGCAGGCCTGGAAGCCCAACAAGGGCGGCGGCAAGAAGCCGTGGGGCGACAAACCATGGGACAAGAACCGCAAGGGCGGGAAAAACTGGCAGCGCGATGAAGCGCCGCCACGGGTGCCGGCGCCGGTCGAACCACCTACCCTGGCGGCCCTGCGCACCCTGCTGCACCACCCGCTGCTGGCGGGCAAGGTGGAAGATGCCAGCCACTTTGCCGACGAAGAGCACCTGTACAGCCAACTGCTGGTGGCATTGATCGAAGCCGCACAGAAAAATCCTGGGCTAAGCTCAATGCAGCTGATTGCACGCTGGCATGGCACCGAACAGGGCCGCCTGCTGCGGGCCTTGGCAGAAAAGGAATGGCTGATCGTGGCCGACAACCTTGAACAACAGTTTTTCGACACCATTACTAGCTTGTCCGCCCGCCAACGCGAGCGCAGCCTGGAACAACTGCTCAGGAAATCACGTCAAAGCGAATTGACCAGCGAGGAAAAAACCCAGCTCCTCGCCTTGCTGAGCCGGAATGTTCCCGCACAAACGCCGACCTCATCTGGCGCGTGAGGCCCATGCTCGGGTATAATCCTCGGCTTGTTTTTTGCCCGCCAAGACCTTCAGTGGATAGGGTGTTATGTCCGGAAAAGCGCAACAGCAGTCTCGTATCAAAGAGTTGATCACCCGCGGTCGTGAGCAGGGCTACCTGACTTACGCGGAGGTCAACGACCACCTGCCTGAGGATATTTCAGATCCGGAACAGGTGGAAGACATCATCCGCATGATCAACGACATGGGGATCAACGTATTCGAGAGTGCTCCGGATGCGGATGCCCTTCTGTTGGCGGAAGCCGACACCGACGAAGCCGCGGCCGAAGAAGCCGCTGCTGCGTTGGCGGCAGTTGAAACCGATATCGGCCGCACGACCGACCCGGTGCGCATGTACATGCGCGAAATGGGTACGGTCGAGCTGCTGACCCGCGAAGGCGAGATCGAAATCGCCAAGCGTATCGAGGAAGGCATTCGTGAAGTCATGGGCGCCATCGCCCACTTCCCGGGCACTGTCGATTACATTCTCGGCGAATATGACCGTGTCACCGCCGAAGGTGGCCGCCTGTCCGATGTTCTCAGCGGTTACATCGACCCTGACGACAATATTGCAGCGCCTACCGACGAGGTGCCAGTCATCGGCGCCAAGGCCCCAGCGGCCAAGGAAGAGTCGGACGAGGAAGACGAAGAAAGCGAAGGCAGTGACGACGAAGAAGAGACCGAAAGCGGTCCCGACCCCGTTGTCGCCGCACAGCGTTTCGGTGCGGTCAACGACCAGCTTCAGGTCACCAATAAGGTTCTGAAGAAACACGGTCGCAACCACAAGGAAAGCATCGAGGCCCTGCAGGCCCTGGCTGACCTGTTCATGCCGATCAAACTGGTACCGAAGCAGTTCGAGGTACTGGTCGAGCGCGTGCGTGACGCCTTGAGCCGTCTGCGCCAGCAAGAACGCGCCATCATGCAGCTGTGCGTGCGTGACGCCCGCATGCCGCGCGCCGACTTCCTGCGCATGTTCCCAAGCAACGAAACCGACCAGACCTGGAGCGGTGACCTGGCCAAGCGCAACACCAAATGGGCTGCTGCCCTGGGTGAAAAGGACGCCGCCATCGTCGCTTGCCAGCAAAAGCTGATCGACCTTGAGACCGAAACCGGCCTGACCGTTGCCGAGATCAAGGAAATCAACCGTCGCATGTCGATCGGTGAAGCCAAGGCCCGCCGCGCCAAGAAAGAAATGGTCGAGGCGAACCTGCGTCTGGTTATCTCCATCGCCAAGAAGTACACCAACCGTGGCCTGCAGTTCCTCGACCTGATCCAGGAAGGCAACATCGGCTTGATGAAGGCGGTGGACAAGTTCGAATACCGTCGTGGTTACAAGTTCTCGACCTACGCCACCTGGTGGATTCGCCAGGCAATCACCCGTTCGATCGCTGACCAGGCTCGCACCATTCGTATTCCGGTGCACATGATCGAGACGATCAACAAGCTCAACCGTATTTCCCGGCAGATGCTGCAGGAAATGGGTCGCGAACCGACCCCGGAAGAGCTGGGTGAGCGCATGGAAATGCCTGAGGACAAGATCCGCAAGGTGTTGAAAATCGCCAAAGAGCCGATTTCCATGGAAACCCCGATCGGTGACGACGAAGACTCGCACCTGGGCGACTTCATCGAGGACTCGACCATGCAGTCCCCGATCGATGTAGCCACGGTCGAGAGCCTGAAAGAAGCCACCCGTGACGTGCTCTCGGGCCTGACCGCACGCGAAGCCAAGGTGCTGCGCATGCGCTTCGGTATCGACATGAACACCGACCATACCCTCGAAGAGGTAGGCAAGCAGTTTGACGTGACCCGTGAGCGGATCCGTCAGATCGAAGCCAAGGCGTTGCGCAAATTGCGCCACCCGACGCGCAGCGAGCACCTGCGCTCCTTCCTCGACGAGTGATGAACAAACCCCGGCCCAGGCCTAATGCCTGTTAGTTAAGCGTTACTGGGGCTGCTTTGCAGCCCTTCGCGGGCACGCCCGCTCCCACTCAAGAAATGCGCGATCCCCTGTGGGAGCGGGCGTGCCCGCGAAGGGTCGCAAAGCGACCCCAAATTACTTAACTGACTCGCATTAGGCCCAGGCCTGGTTTTTTCTCAAGGCACTGTTGTATCTGACAAAAGGCCTTTTGTTCTTCCGCACACCAGCAGCAATGCCCGTCTACACTCGACTTCAGACCACCTGAAAGCGAGGCCGTCATGCCCCTGAAGCCGGCCATCCTGTTGCTGATCCTGATTGTCTGGAGCACAACGGCCGGCGCCCTTACCCTGACAGACGAGGAGCAAGCCTGGCTGGCTGCCCACCCGCAGCTGAGCCTGGGCGTAGATGCCTCCTGGCCGCCGTTCGAGTTTCGCGACCAGGAGGGCCGCTACCAGGGATTGGCCGCCGATTACATCGCCAAGATCCAGCAACGCCTGGGCGTGACACTGAAACCGGTCGAGCCCAGTAACTGGACCGAGGTATTGGCACAGGCACGCGAAAACCGTATCGACTTGCTGCCCGGCATCATGTCGACCCCAGAACGCCAGGCCTACCTGTCCTTCACCAGGCCCTACCTGGACTTTCCCATCGTGATCCTCGCCCACAAGGGCGGCGCTCAACCGCGCAACCTGCAAGACCTGTATGGGCTGAAAATTGCCGTAGTCGAAAATTATGCGCCACATGAGTTGCTGCGCACCCACCACCCAGACCTCAACCTGGTGGCACTGCCTAACGTCAGCTCGGCGCTGCAGGCCCTGGCCACCGACCAGGTGGATGCTGTGGTCGGGGACTTGGCATCGAGTATCTGGAGCCTGCGCCAGCTGAAGCTCGATGGCCTGTATGTCAGCGGTGAAACACCCTATCGCTATCAGCTGGCCATGGCCGTGCCGCGCAACAATCCCGTACTGGTCGGCATTCTCGACAAAGTGATGGCCGACATGAGCAGCGGCGAAATCAGCGAGATCCAGCAGCGCTGGGTGGGCAATGTGGTTGACCAGCGGATGTTCTGGTCCGACTTGCTGGTGTACGGCCTGCCAACCGTGCTGTTCCTGATGGGCGTACTGGCCATTGTCATCCGCATCAACCGCCGGCTCAGCTCGGAAATTTCCCGCCGCATTGCCCTGGAGCAGGAGCTGCGCAGCAGCGAATACCACTACCGTGGGCTGGTCGAAAGCCTTTCAGCCATTGCCTGGGAAGCCGACGCCAATGACTATACCTACAGCTATGTGTCACCCCACGCCGAGGGCCTGCTCGGCTACCCGCTGACCGACTGGCTGAAACCGGGCTTCTGGCGCAGCATACTGCACCCGGAAGATGCCCTGTGGGCCCAGGCGTACTGCGACAGCGAAACCGCCGCTGGGCGCGACCACAGCCTCGATTACCGAGTCATCCGCGCCGACGGCCAAGCGCTTTGGGTACGCAACATCGTCAGCATGATCGAACATGGCCACCACCCCGTGATGCGCGGCCTGATGATCGACATCAGCGAAACCAAGCGCACCGAGGACGCCCTGCGGTTGTCCGAGCAAAAATTCGCCTCGGTGTTCCAGCAATGCCCCGACATCCTGCTTATCGCACGCCACAGCGATGGCTGCCTGCTGGAGGTGAACGAGGCGTTCGAGGAACAGATCGGCCTGGCGCCGGACCAGGTGATCGGCCGTACCGCTACCGAGCTCAACCTGTGGGGCGTGGAAGGCAGCGGACCACGGGTGCTGGAGCGCCTGCACCAAGGCGGTATCCGCAACCTGGAAATGACCTTCCGCCGCAGCAATGGCCAATTGTTTACCGGCCTGACCTCGGCGGAAACCTTCGAGCTCGACGGCACCCCCGCGTTGGTAGTGGCGGTACGCGACATCAGCCAGCTCAAGGAAACCCAGCAGCAACTGCAAACCTCTGAAGAAAAATTCGCCAAGGCCTTCCATGCCTCACCCGACGGGCTGCTGCTGTCGCGCCAGAGTGACGGCTTGCTGCTGGAGGTGAACGAAGGCTTCTGCCGCCTGACCGGCTACGATCTGAACCCGACCATCGACCAGACGTCGCTGGACCTTGGCATCTGGGTCGACCTCAACGAGCGCAAACGCCTGGTCGACCAGTTGAACCGCGACGGCTTCGTGCGTGATTTCACTTGCCACATTCGCCGCAGCGACGGGCAAATTCGCTTGTGCGAACTCTCGGCAAGGCCACTGCCGATTGCCGGGATCGACTGCATGCTGACCATCGCCCGCGACATTACCGAACGCCACCTCATGCAGGAAAAACTGCAACTGGCCGCCACGGTATTCGAGAACACTGCCGAGGGCGTACTGATTACCGACATCGACCAGCGCATCAGCGCGGTCAACCGTGCGTTCAGCGAAATTACCGGCTACAGCGAAATCGAAGCCCTCGGCCAAACGCCGCGCCTGCTCGCCTCTGGCCAGCACGACAGTGCCTTCTACGCCGCCATGTGGCACCAGTTGACCGCTGAAGGCCACTGGCAAGGCGAGATCTTCAACAAACGCAAGAGCGGGGAGCTTTACCCCAGCTGGCTGACCATCAGCGCGGTGCGCAACACCGAGCGCGAAATCACCCATTTCGTCGCAGTGTTCGCTGATATTTCCAGCCTCAAGCATGCCCAGGCCAAGCTCGACTACCAGGCCCACCACGACCCACTGACCGGCCTGCCCAACCGCGCCTTGTTCGAGAACCGCCTACAGGCTGCACTGGCCTGTGCGCAGGTGTCCAACCGACAGGGTGCGGTGCTGTTCCTTGACCTTGACCGCTTCAAGCATATCAACGACAGCCTCGGCCACCCTGTCGGCGACCTGCTGCTCAAAGGCATCGCCCAGCGCCTGAAAGAGCAGGTCCGTGACGTCGACACCGTGGCCCGCCTGGGTGGCGACGAGTTCATCATCCTGCTGCCCGGCCTGCACAAGCCCAGCGACGCCAGCTCCATCGCCAACAAATTGCTGGCTTGCTTCAACGCACCGTTCCAGGCTGGCGAACACGAGTTCTTCACCAGCGCCAGTATCGGCATCAGCCTGTATCCACAAGACGGCAGCGACGTCGCCACGCTGATCCGCAACGCCGATGCCGCCATGTACCGCTCCAAGGCCAAGGGCCGCAACCGCGTCGAGGCATACACCCGCGACCTCACCGCCCAGGCCAGCGAACGCATTGCCCTGGAGCATGAACTGCGCCGCGCCGTGGAGCGCAATGAAATGAGCCTGTGCTTCCAGCCCAAGCTCAGCCTCAAGACCCAGAGCCTGGTCGGCGCCGAAGCACTGATCCGCTGGAGCCACCCGACCTTCGGTGAGGTGCCGCCCGAGCACTTCATCCACCTGGCCGAAGAGAACGGCACCATCCTGCAGTTGGGTGACTGGGTACTGGAGCAGGCCTGCCGGCAGATGCATCGCTGGAAGCGGGACTATGAAGCGTTCGGCCCGCTTTCGATCAACCTGGCAGGCGCCCAATTGCGCCATCACGGCCTGGCCAAGCGCATCGAGCAATTACTCAAGACCTACGGCCTGAAGGCGGGCGACCTGCAGTTGGAAATTACCGAGAACTTCATCATGAGCCAGGCCGAAGAAGCCTTGGTCGTGCTCCACCAGCTGAAGAAACTGGGCGTGCAGTTGGCCATTGACGACTTCGGCACGGGCTATTCATCGCTGAGTTACCTCAAGCGCCTGCCGCTGGATATCCTCAAGATCGACAAGTCGTTCATCCGCGGCCTACCTGACGACCCCCACGATGCAGCCATCGCCCGGGCGATCATCGCGCTGGGCCGCAGCATGCAATTGACCATCATTGCCGAAGGGGTGGAAAACCAGGCGCAGCAGCGTTTCCTGGCAGCGGAAGGCTGCGAGCAGATCCAGGGCTACATCGTCAGCCTGCCACTGCCGCCAGAGGAATTCGCCGCTTCGTTCCTTCGCATAGCACTATCGGATCTTTCAGATGGCACAGGTGCGAAACCCTCGTTATAATCCGGCCACTTACTGAGGGCCTATAGCTCAGTCGGTTAGAGCAGAGGACTCATAATCCTTTGGTCCACGGTTCGAGTCCGTGTGGGCCCACCAATAAAATCAATGGCTTACGTCTAAAAACCGTAGGCCATTGGTGTTTTTGGGTCATAATTTTCCCCGTTTCGTCCCCGTTTCGTCCACATTACGCTGCGACCGCGGAAACCGCTGCCTATGCTTGTGCAAAGACAGCGAGCAACAAGAGCCCCCAACGCACGTCTCCTACCTCCGCTTGAGGATCTAACCTCCCTTTTGCCTGCAGAATCTTCGATTCCTCATCATGATGAGCTAATCAGCTGGGTTCCTTTAGTGCGAGCCTGCGGCGTATCATTCCGATCGTCAATAAATGCAGATTTGGCTGATGCGGGGCTAGTAACCCGCCGATGGACTGGGTGAGCATGGATTGTAGAGAAATGAGCTCTGATGATGCTCAACAGAAAATTACCTTTGCCTGGTGGAACACAAGTTTGGCTCCATCGGCTGTTACTCGTTCAACTCTAGAGCAACGAGATGTGGCCTGCTCTGTGATTCTGTACCTTATGGCAGTAAGCCACGCCGATTTGATAGCTTTAGGTGAGATGTCTAACGAGGATTTCGCTTACATATCTTCAAAATGTAAAACTGAGGGTTATATATTCGTGAATGAGATCTCCAAGGCAGGGAGATCGAGCTTCGATGTTTGCTACATTTACAACAGTAAGAAAATCTATATTTACTCATCAAAAGACATCACCTCGGACCGTGGGAGCTCAACCCTAAAAGTAGCAAAAAAACTAGAGCTTTTCGTCTCTGGCTCCGAATCACTGTTCCATATCTATATTTCTCACTGGCCAAGTAGACTGTGGTGCCACCAGCATGATGCCAAGCGACACTTGCTCGGCATGAGATTGCGCGACAGTATAGATGACATAATTGTTAGTGGATCGGCAAACCCTTTCGTTGTGCTGCTTGGCGATTACAACGATGAACCCTTTGATGAATCGATGAGCCAACAATTGATGGCTTCTCGAGATATAGATCTAGTCCATCGTAGGCAACATTTGCTTTACAATCCATTTTGGAAATATTTATCCAAACCTCAAAGTGAGAGCCCAATTGCTGGAAGCTATTACTATAAATCCGGAGAAGTAACCCGTTGGCACACCTTTGACCAAGTGATTTTTTCACATGCGTTTGTAGATGCGAGAGAGTGGCGCTTAGCAAACGACTGTGAGCACATCCTCGAATTTTCGGACTACACTCAACTGGTAAAAGACTCGTCCTCAAAATTTGACCACTTACCGGTATATGGAACAATTGAAAGGGTAGCTTAACATGGTTGATTTTATTAGTTCTCTAGAAAAAGGCTTAGGAGCCGCCCAACAGGCGGAAAGGAATAAAGCTGAGATTCGCTCAGTATTTAGCAACTTGAACGATCAACTCCTCCAGGCATTTGATGGAAAACTAGAGATCCACATATACACTAAAACAAATCCTTTCTCAGTTTTAGTAGGAATTTCAGGGGGGCAGCCAAAACCTGACTATCAGTTTATCGGCGCAAAAAATCCACTTGCTGAAAACAAGGATGCCGTTGAAATCGCTGGCTGGAAGTTAGACCCTAATGGTTATCCTTGCAAAATTGTAAGCGATGAATCTGAAAACTACTGTGAGAACAAGGAAGCACTTGAACAGGCGCTTCAGCACTTACTCAGTCGCCCCGATGTTGGAGAAAAACTCTACTCTCTGATGAAGCGAAAGCTGAAGCCTGACGCTTGATCTCCGCACAATCCAGAGCAACCCGTCAGACGACGGGTTTCTGTGCGCAAATATCTCTCTTAGTAAAGTGCACGATAAATCCCCTATTTCGCTCCCGCAGCCGCGCTTTTGTATGCCGAGAGCCCTAAGACCGAGTCATCCTTTTCCGCATTCTCTTTAAGCCTTTTCAAAGCTTTTATTCTATTTTCACTAATATCCAGCTCTGAGAGCATTTCATACTCCTCAGAAAACTCAAGCTGCTCTCCAGCCAAGACCCACAGACTTAGCTTCAACAACTCCAAAAAACTAGCCTGCAAATTTATTACATCTATCGAGACTCGATATAGCGATTTTTCATCGCGCATAGCCAGAAGCGAATCAATCCCCTCATTCACCTCTCCCAACTTTCTGGTTATTACCTTAACCCAATATCTTTGATTTACAGTAAACGTATGCGAAATCTCAGGGTAGTACTTTTCAAGCAAAGGCAAACTTATGCTGGAATGCAAATTGTGTCCACTAGGACGACTCTTCCGTTCTAAATGCTCGGATATTTCCGACAGTTCCCTAAGCATATGCTTGCAAATATCTTGCAGTTCATGAATATCTTCATAACAGCAATCTACTTTATTGCTTTTAGTTTTACCCTCCTTGCGCAAAGTCACTATTTGGTTTAGTCCAAAGCCCACTCCAGTCCCAAGCAGCGTAGTTATTATCGGCAGATACTTATCCAACGATGATTTTGCCGTACTGTTCAAATCTATGAACTGCAAGCACTGAGCGAAACTTTCAATATCCATATTCCTACCATTACTTTGGTCTAGAGGCGGCAGTATGCCATACGCGCTCGCTGGCGGAAGGGAGGGAGGGAGGTGCCCCGCTCGTAAAATCTCATTTGGAAAAAAAATTGGTCGGAAAATCACTTATCCCCCTCCCGCCGACGCACTACCCGTCGCAAAAAAGTGCAATGGCCGTGGGTAGTGCAATTGAACGCCCAGCCCAGGCCCGCTACGGGCTCTGGCAGCTGATCGGCTATTGCACTGAGTGCAAAGTTTTGCAATGGAATGCAAAGCCATTGCACGAGAAACTGGCAGCTCGTAGCCGCGCTCTGCGGCATTAGACTCAATGGCAGTAGGGGTGCGCTCGGATTTTTTCAGAATGCACCGCTCAATTTTGGCGTTGCTTTTTCTGATCCAATGGGCGCTGATGAATCGAGCGCCGCCCGTGGTGGCAGGGGTTTCAGGCCTGACGCTAGGGATTGGGCAGTTGCACTCAACTGCACGTCAGGGGTGATTGCGGCGACGCCGAATGATGAGTTTGGCTCGCTTAAAGGACACTGCGAAAAATTCGCGAATGCCACCGAGGCCGATCACTCGGACCCGGCAGCTATCGTGCTAACAGCTTTGCTCGCCAGGTGGGGGGTAGGCTCAGGGTTTGGCGCTCAGGGTCTTGAGCTTGTGCAACGCAGCGGGCGAGTTCACTGCCACCTCTTTCGAGAGTGAACCAGGAACAGTAACCAAGGCTGGCGGTGGCGCGACCTTCTCAGCACCGCCAAACAGCTTCTCGAACTCTTTCCCGAATGCCCTCCAGACAAGTTCATTCTTCTTTTCTTCTCTCTCACGCGAGCCGCTACAGTTACGCAACAAACCGTCATTCACTTCCAGATCGCGGATAGATAGCGCTCTGGTCAATGCAAAAATTTGCATCAGCTCTTCGCGCAAGCCGTCACGGGCAAGCATACTTGCAAGCTGTGCTTGCCAATACGCATTGTTAAGTGAATTATGCTCATTGCCAAATTTATTACGCACCTCTGCCAATTGCAGAATCAAACTTCTCTCAAGACTGGCCCGCGCCTCAACAGTGGCACGCATGGCTTTGGCTTCCTTTCTAAGCTTTTCGGCGCGCTCAATTTCTTCATTGACTTTGGCATGGTCGATACCCCCCATTCCTGCGAGCCTTTTCCAAGACGCATCAGTACGATTAGCTTGCCCTTCAAGCTCAGCGGCTTTCTGTAGCAGACGCTGGTTCTCTTGCGTGACTTCCACGAGCTCACTTTGCAGATCGACATACGAAGTTTTATTAGCTTCAAAGCAATTTACGCGACGCTGCAATTCAGGTGTCAGGTTTTCGATATCAAAGGCTTTAGCTTCCACAGAATTACTCCTAAATGTTTATGTGAGATTTAACGCAACCATATAAAAGTTCGGTTAGAGCACTCGTTTGGTTGACCTGACTTGATACTTACGTTCTTTGAAGGCCCTCACCTGAACGCTAACCTCCCGCGTAACGCGCTTCAGGCTTGCGGCCAGCACCTTGCTCATGGGTGCAGTACGCATCGGCACGGTCTTTGTGCGATAGGTGGCATTATTCGCTTTCTTGGAGAAATAGAGTTCCTGGGTTCCGAGACTGGTGGGTTCATCAGTAACAGCAAGGCCTGTCATATAAGCCCGACCAGACCCAGCAAAATTTGGCGTTATCTCGACGCTAGAAAACAACTTTTCTCCGTCGCGATTCAACTGGAGCAAGCGGGCGTTTGGCTTCATCTGTACTTCTAATGCTACTTGGCCCTTTGCAAGCCCAGTATCATTATCGACCAAGCGTACAGAGTAAACTGTACCGTGCGCTCCACTGCCGCGCTGGTTATCGACCCAGATAACAGCGGTGTATTTAGATGGCGAATAGGTTTCGGCACAGTCACGTAAATCCTGCGCTTTGATTTCTCGCCCGTCAGCAGTCGGGCCACTCGTAGCGACACGCTTCCAGGAAGTAACAAGTGATCGGGGCATTAAGAGCCTCACTTAGCGAAGGTAGTTAGTCTAAAAGTGCATCACTGGAAACATGCACAGCATGTCGCACCAACATGTTAATATTAACATACAGCAGACAGCTATCCGTCCTTTTGAGGCGCAACTAATGCGGATTTATTGTGGATCTTGTGGGAATAAGGCACGTATTTCCAGGATTGAAGAAGAATCACCAACCTACGCAAAACTCTATTGCATGTGTCTTGAGCCGCACTGCGGGCACAGCTTTGTTTCAGAGTTCAGTTTTTCTCATACTCTAAAGCCTTCAAATTTAAAGACAGTAGGGAGCACAGTTATTGATCGAATCTTGCAACTCACTGAGGAACAGCAAAGACACATACTCCAGCAGCTGGACCTATTGCCATGACTAGGGCCGTACCTGGTGTGCTGACATTCCAGGACCTTCAGCTGGTTACAGGTTATCAACGGCGCTCCGATGTTGAGCGGTGCTTAATAGGTCAAGGGGTAAGGATATTCCGTGGTCGCTCTGGCCCCTGGACAACTATCGATCTCATCAATCAGGCGGGCGGCATCAAACCGGGCAGCGATGATAAGTACGGTGCAGATATCATTTGATGCCAGACGGCAACGGCTCAAAGCGGCTCGCCAAGGGGGTGGGGGCCCCGGTCGGTAGCTTGCGTCAACCCCACCACCTGGCGTGCAAAACGCTCGCGTAGGTCAAAGCTTCAGATATCTGTCAACAAAAACCACCGACACCCCCTATTTACCGCGTCTGATTTCAAAAAACGGGGAACGCGGGATTTTCGGGAAAACCCTTCTAGAATGGGGCCTCCAGAGCATTTTTCTGTTCCCGCATTTTTTTGACCGGGAACAGAATGGGTGGGACGTACCCTATTAAACAGAGTTGTGTTCCCATGTTCCCACTCTTGTGTTTTAAATGGGAACGCCAGAAGCCCCGTATTCTCTGGCCGTTCCCGATGTTCCCGGTGTTCCCGATCAAAAACAGCACTGCGCTCGTGACTTATAGGGGAGCGCGGCCGGCTTACCCCTCTTTCTCTAGCCTATCGGGGTCAATCACGTAAAAACGGGAATTCCCACCACCTGGCGTGCGTCGCTTTTTCGTCCACCGATTGTCTTCACTATCCATTTGTACCAAGGCTTCCACGCCGATCAAGGCGCGTACTATTCGAGCCTGGCTAAATCCAGATGCTGCCTCTTTAAGACCAGGTGGATTAAACAAGTAAAGGCGCTTATCGGAGTCGACCTGGTAATAACCAGCACGTTCACGAACAGTTACATTGGCATGTTCGGCGTAAATGTCTGAGAAACGACTATCACTGTGCAGGGCGATAAACTCGCTAATACCACTAAGTATTTGACGATCTTCTGCACTACCGTCACCCATAGTTTGCAGCCATTCGTTGAACAGCGTTTGGCAGCCCTTGATGGCAGTCCCTTTCGGCCATTTCAGCAGTTTGCGGCGAATAGCCGATTCACCAGCCAGCGCCATGATTGCGAAGCGATCCGCTACTCGGCCTGCCTGTGAACTCTCGGTGGTAAAGGCTTCCCGTACCTGCCGGAACGCGCTGTGCAGATCTTCCGGATGCTGAATCAGCGACTCCACGAACGCCGGGCCTACGTGGCCGTAATGCTGGGTGACGGCATCGCTCACAACCCGGTGAAACTCTTGCCCCGTCAACCCATGCACGTCATCAAAAGCGCGGTGTGCGCGAGTACCCGCATTGACATCCACCATACGCAGCTCGGCACCGGCGTGGGCGTTGCTGCCACCAATCGCGGCGTGGTCTGACAGTGAACGCTCCCCGCTGGATAGCGCCAGGACACGCCAGGTCAACTTGGCACGACCCTCTCGCTCCCTGGTCATGGTGCCCTTACCCATGCCGTTGGCGATGGCATACGCCATTTCCTGAACCCGCTTTGGGTCAGCCCGCTTGATTTCGTCCAGGATCAGGATGGTGTCATTACGCGATGCGGCCTCGATCTCGATACCGCCCTTCGATACGTCCCAGGACGCGGCGAACGCCCCAGGATTGCCCCATACGGACGCTGCGAGGAGCTGGGCAAGGGATTTACCACTCGACGAATCACCCACCAGGTGCACGCCGCCCCCATTCACCCCCACCTTGGCGAGCAAAGGGCCCGCCAGGGCACAGCAAACTGACAGGATCAACACGGGGTTGCCCACACACCGGGCGGCAATTTCGGCCTGCCAGCCGTCGACGGTGCCTTTGCTGGTGAAGATGTTGGCCGCCCTGCCAGAGTCTTGGAAACGCACGTTGTCCCCACCAATGACTCGAGACGGCAGTACAAACGCCCCCGACTCATGCCAGCCCGGCTTGCTGGTCGTAGCGATCACCAACTCAGGTGACTGGTGGCTGGCCAAGTAGGGCACGATTTGTCGGCGCTGGTGGTGCTCGATGACCAGGCCGCGACTCAGCAGCACCTTCAGTACCTCATCACCCTTCCCCCCCAGTGCCTCCATAGGCATGACCCATTCGATGCGCCGTCCCCGGTGAGTGAACGACAGCAAGCGGCCTATGGTGCCGTCCTCTGAATTAATCGTTTCAGCTTCCACATTCAAGGGGGCACAGATCCAGTGATCGACTGGAATGGCCTTCTCGTCAGGCCCGCTTTGCTTCAATCCGTGATACCAGGTGCCGGCCTTGTAGAGCTTGCCCTCCACAGTGCAAGGGTGCTCGTAAACGGCGTAGCGGGGCCGCTCCAGCTTTTCGAATGCAGGTGCTTGTGGCTCGCCCACCAGACTCAAGGTCGGGGGCTTTTCATGTGTGCTCATGGCTTGCAGCTCTTGTTGGATTGACCCGCAAGCCAGAGGTGCAGGTCGTTGAAATCGGATAGGGCGGTGGGGGCGTCAGAGGGCCACTCAGGGAAAACCACACGAGCATCGGCAGCACGAGCGGCTTGGTTGGCAGCACGCTTTCCCGGATTACTAGCCGTGCTGCGGTCATCGTCACCGGCAATAACTAGGTCAATCGTGGCGCCATAGCGCTCACGCATGGCCATGGCTACAGCCTTAAGGTTTCCGGCATTCATCGCACAGACCACCGCACACCCGGTGGTTTGGTGCAGCGTGGCGCCCGTTGCCCAACCCTCACACACATACAGGCGGCATCCCTCGGAGAGTTTGCCCAGTGGCGAATAGCAACCTTGGACACGCCCCCCCATCAGAAAGCGTTTGCTGCCATCCGGCGTGATGATCTGCAGGTTCACCAAGCGCCCGTTATCACAGAGCGGCACCACCAACCTCCCTTGCCCCAACTGGCGCACCAAGTGCGGTTTCACCCCCTTGGCCAACAGGTAGGTGTGCAGTGGATCAGCGGCCTTCGCTACTTTCCAGAGCTGCGCGGCTTCACGGGCAGCCTGGAGCTGCTTTTCCTCCTGGAGCTGTTGTTCACGCAGGCGCCAAGAGGCACGCTCGCGCTCGGACACTTGTTGGCGTTCCTGTAGCTGCTGAGCATCCGTAACCGTAAGCTTGAAGAGGCCCAGGCCCAGGCGCTCGTCCACTTCCTTGGCCGCATCCAGTTGACCGCATCCGCGCAGATAGGCCAGCAGCGACACCAGGTCGCCACCATGGGCACCGCTGTCAGCGAAATCATTCCACCGGCCTGTGTCGAGCGATACACCGAAGGAACCGGCTTGCCGATCCCCGCGAGCGATGTTCGCCGCCACCCATTCGCGGCCTTTACGCTTGCCTTCAGGAAGCCACTCGGCCAAAAGCACATCAGCCGCACTCAGGGCTCCAGCTGCTGCATGACGGATCAATTCAACAGGTCGCAAGTGGCTCATCATTTCTGCTCCTTTCGGAGAAGGCTTGTCCCTCGCGCTTGGCGTAGAGCTTCTTCGGCTTGCTGCGTTGCTTGCTGCGCCAAGTCTTCCATGTCGATGAGCACGCCTTTTGTGCCGTCAGTCTTTGGAATGGTGCGATAGGCCCCATTCTTGATCTCACGACGGATAGAAGAGATGGACTGTCCAGAGAGCTGCGATAGCTGCTCTATCGTAAGCGGGGAGCTTTTAACGCCAATTTTCATTGGACACCCCCTTGGGAAGCACCCACGGCGATGAAGCGATGGTTTTTGTCCAGCTTGTAAAAAACTCCGGCTACTAAACCTTTCTCACCTATGTAACCAACAGCAGTCCGATAGCGCTGCGCCCGACCATCCCAATACTTGAGGCGAATTTCCCCCTGCTCGCCGGCACAGACCGCTCCCCCGATTCCTGCGCTGGCCGTACCCTTGGCACCGGTAGAGGCAGTACCGTAATCACCGGCATTTGCTACCCCACAATGACCAGCAATGGCGATACCGCAAGTAAGAACAGAGGCCACACCACCGTCCCCTGCGCTGGCACGTCCCCACTCCCCTGCACTTGCTGTCCCGAACATTCCTGCCAGCGCTGAGCCCCTGTCTCCTACCACTGCCGTTCCGCTTTCGCCGGTCATGGCAGTGCCACTGTCTCCGCCAATTGCTATTCCGTAGTCGCCTGCCTGGACGCTATCTTGGTCGCCGACCAAGCGATATGTCCGAACAGGCTTCACATACCCAACTTGGGCGCTGTGAGCGTCCAGGTGCAGCACATCAAAGGCTTTTTCCAGGCAAGCCGAACCCTTCAGCGCATCACTGCGCTCTTGGAAAATGTTCATCTCAATCGTCCCGTAGTGAGGGGAGGAAGATCACAGGGCTGATACGCCTGTAACCCGCTTCGCAACAGCTCAAATCAATGGCAACCAGTGCCCCAGGTGATCAATCGGCCTGATTTAGCCGCGGCGATTTGCAGCCCATGGGTGCAGGGCACTGCCCTGCCGGGGTGTGGGCGAGCAGCCCACGCTGGTAAAGAGTCGAGCGTAGCGAGCTGAGCCCCGTAGGGGCGAAGGCATCAGGGTTGTTGATTTGGTGCTTGCTCATTGCGCACCCTTGGCTTTCCAGGGTTCGAACAATGTTCATGTGGGCGTTGTAGCGCTTGAGACGTACAGAGAGAGATGAATTTGCGCGGAGGGCGCTCAAAGCCATGCGACGGTGAGCGAGTGCGCGGATTGCAGGCGGAATGAGGGCTTTCATTGGTGGTACTCCTAACGTAGCGTTGGAGCTGCCACTGATCGTCGCCAAACGATTTAGGGTGGCAGCTGTGCGCAGGTTGGCGAACCGGGACGTTAGGCACCCGGCAGACCCGAGGGTCTCCCGCGCACAGCCACCATAAACAAGATGTACGGGCACAAAAAAAGCGCCTGCAATCGTGATGGGGGCGCCTGTGCGCCTAACAGTAATCGGGTCGCCAAACCCGGTCGCTGAATTGGCAGCGACGAGAGAACGATAGCGGCGCACGCGTAACTTTGCAACCCTCGGAGGGGTCGCTGTGCGAATCGGCATGGCTCAACCCTTCCTGTTTGTGAGGAAGGCGTCTACGGCGTCTGCATCCCAGCGCAGGACGCGACCAGCACGGATAGGTACGGGGAAGTTGTCGGCTTTCGTCCAGCGCCAGAAGGTAGTGCGGCTTATCTGGTAAAGAGTGCATAGCTGCTCGGTGGTGGCACGGATACCAGCACGCGGAACGTTCGGAACAGGTGCATTGTCAATGGCGGGCGTCATCGTCGATTTCTCTAAGCGCTATGAAAAACCGAGACGGTGGAGCACGGGTGGATGGCAGATGTTGCATGGCCCTCCCACTCGCAATAAAGTTCCGGCTGGGCTTACGACCCAAGTCGAAATCTCTGCAACCGCTTCACCTCTCGGAACGTGTACTGGTTTTTCCATGTACGCAGGAGGGCGCTGATATCGCCTTCATCTGATAAGCCCCGGTACGGCAAATACCGGGGTTTCTTTTGCCTGCAGTACACACATATCCACGAAGTCACTCAGGTCATCACTGTCTAATTCGGGTGTTTCAGAGCTGTTCGTGGAGGTCATCCAGTGATCGAATGGTATCTACGGTTTCTCACTTAAAACAATGCGCATAGAGCGCAGAAAAGACGGTCAAGCAGCTGATTTAGAAGGGTTTTAGCTTTCTGGTTATCACTCTGAGGGATATGCACGGATATGTGGGCCACATATCCATTAACCGAGACGAAATTACCGTTCGTCGGATTTTTTTGAACGACGGGTTAACAGCACCACATTGGCAGGTGAATCGCCGTTGACCAGGCCATCTAAGTACCTACCCCACTGCTCCAGGGCCGCGCGCTTCTCCGGCAGGTAGCTATAACGGTCGTAGTGCTTTGCCTGCACTCCACTGCGGCCATGTGATAGCAGCCAAGCCCGCACCTCAGCACCGACGCCCAGGTGTGCCAGGAGTGATTCAGCCGTCACGCGGACATTCTTCCAGGTGAACGCACGGGACTTACCGGCTGCCGAAAGTGATCGACCTGCATCGATAAACATGGCCGAGACAGTATTTGGATTAGCAGACTTCCCGAGCGTCAGTGAGAAAGGCCCAGGGCCAATGCGGTCATCTAGCAGCGGCTCGAGGATCTGGCCGATTCGCTCGGTGATCGGTAGCAAATGCTCCCACGCTTGGAGCTTGCGCCCTTTCCCGTCCATAAGGCACAGCGTGTCGTCTGTGACAGCCTCCCATGGCACAGTGCATAGCTGGGTGAGGCGTTGACCACCCAGGTAAATGGCTGCCTTGGTGATCGCCGTGTGCCTGACGGGCAGTGTGTCGAGGTGCCTCAGAAGGGCTCCCAACTCATCAGGTGTGAGCGACTCGGTGTCACCGGCCCCAGTGCCTTGAGTGACAGGAATGTCTCTCACTGGGTTGGAGCGGATCGAAAAGACCTTGCCCTCATTGGCTATCCGCTCAGGAGCAAGGTGGGCTTTTGCAGCATGGCTGAAGGCGGCTTGCAGGTAGCGGCGTAGCTTGTCACACGTCGTGCGCATGCCGTTGGCCGATGTCCCCGCAGCCTTATGGCCAATCCCCCGCCCCTTAGGTTTACGACCCAGCACGCCTGCCAAGATGAGCTGTATATCCTCTGGCTCGATGTCGGCAGCCACACGGTCTACCAGCCCCGGATGGTAGTCCTTCACATGTAGTCGAAACATGTTGTCGATTTCCTTGGCGCTTACCCTGCCCTCTGCCACCATTTTGCTCACGTAGCTATCCAGCAGATCACCAAAGGTGCCCCGCCGCGCCAAAGCCTCCGCCTGGCGCTGTAGCCTAAGCCTTTCCACCTCCATCGCCGCGCTATGCTCTGCCAGGTGTTCCAGGTACTTTCCAATACCGCCTGCGGCCCCTACCTCGCCAGCCAGGCGCATAGCATCTGACCTCAGCTCATCTAATGTTCGCTCGCCTGTTCCTGGCCGGGGCTTGCGGGCTAGCGTGCCAAGCGGCAGACGCTGATCGCTGGTGGGCGTTCTCTCACGGTAGTAGGCGTTAATGGCACCGGATGCCTTGCGCTCCAGGAGCAACGTTCCTTTGCCTCGCGAACCGACTGGTTCCGACTTCCTGGTCTTGACCGCATGAGCTTCCAGGTCGGTCAATCTTGCACGTTTTGCCATTGCCTTCCCCGTTCCTTCCCCGTTTCGGACGAAAAACTAGGGTACTGACTGAAACGCCGGAAAACAAAGGAACGTGGAAACTAGCTGTTTTTACTGGATTTTATGGAATAGCAGGAACGCTACGCGACACCGAGAAACGCCACCTTAGCTCGCTCATAATCCTTTGGTCCACGGTTCGAGTCCGTGTGGGCCCACCAGCTACTGAAAAGCCGCGCGAATGCGCGGCTTTTTCGTGCCTGGCTATATGTTCGGAGCATGCTCTGGCCCCGGCGATATCTGCTTGATTCACAAATCCTGGGGGCGCTACGCACCCCTTTCGCGACACAAGGCCGCTCCTACAGGGACCGCGTCGGCGGCGGCTGGCCTTGCCCTGATTGGCATTGGCTGGCTAGGCTAGCGGGCCAACCGTAGAGACTCGCCATGTCGGATGCCCGCCTTATCACCCTGGATGAAATCGATCGCCAGCTGATCGCTCTGCTGCAGATCAACGCCCGTGAAAGCGTGGCCAACCTCGCGCGTCAGCTGGGTATCGCCCGTACCACGGTCAATTCACGCCTGGAGCGGCTGGAGAAGACCAAGGTCATTGCCGGTTACGGTGTGCGCCTTGGGCAAAGTGTGATCGGTGGCGGGCTGCAAGCGTATGTGGGGATCAAGGTGCAACCGCGCTCCGGCAAGGACGTGGTGCGGCGTTTGAGTGCCATGGGGCAAGTGCAGCAGTTGTGCGCGGTAAGTGGCGAATTCGACTACGTGGCTTGGCTGCGCACGGACTCACCCGAACAACTGGATCAGTTGCTTGACCAGATCGGCAGTGTCGACGGGGTGGAGAAAACCACCACGTCGATCATCCTCAGCAGCAAGGTGGACCGCGGTCAGCCGCTGTGAGCGGGCTGGCGGTCAGGCTTCCTGACCGTCGAGCAGGCCATCGAGGATGGCCGACAGGCTTTCGGCAGAATGCTGCATCGACCAGACAATGTCACGGCTGCGCTCGGGCGCGTGGTGTTGCGCGTAGTCAGAGGCAATCTGGTTGAGGCCACGGGCTAGCAGGCAGGCGTGGACCCAGGCGTCGGCGGCGTCAATGCCGGGGCGGATGGCGAAGAGCGGCGGGTGGCTGGCTTCGCAGTTGCAGAAGGGCTTTTCGGCGGTGGGTTTGAGTTTTTCGGGTCGGTCAGAGTCCGTCTGTTTCATGATGCAATTCCCAAATTGAGCCTTGAGGAAACTGCCTACCAACTCCTTCTCACGGGAAATAGGTGGCAGCCATGCACGGGGTGAGAACCGGCCAACTTGGAAATCCGGCCAGGCCAAAGCCTGCCCGCGCACGGCTGCCATGACACAAGCCTTGGTGCGAAGTTGAATGATGGGTTCTCACACCCAGTCGCCCTTAGAACGGCGACCCGGTGAAGTTAACCCTGAGACATTTTCCGCGCAGCCAGACCGGGGCTATAGCGGGTGTAGGGTAATTCTTTATCTCAAGTCATGGGTGTAGGACGTATCTGATCACCCAGATCGCAAGTGCTACACAGCCCGTTGTAGGAGCGGCCTTGTGTCGCGAAAGGGGTGCGAAGCGCCCCCAGGATTTGTGCATACAGCAGATGTTGCTGGGGCCGCTTTGCGGCCCTTTCGCGACACAAGGCCGCTCCTACAACGGGCAAGTCTTCGTCATAATGTATTTTTTGGAATAGATTTCGACTCATAAAACGACATTAAGACAACACTCTGCATCTTAATTACGAACCCCGCTGTCCCTAAAATGACCACCAGGCATCTCCTATACTCAGGCTCTGCTCCCCGCGCAGCCCCTCTGGCAAGGTCACTTCATGAACAAGAAAAACCGCCACCCCGCCGACGGCAAGAAGCCGATCACCATCTTTGGCCCGGACTTTCCCTTCGCTTTCGACGACTGGCTTGAACACCCGGCAGGCCTTGGCAGTATCCCGGCTGAACGCCACGGTGAAGAGGTGGCCATCGTAGGTGCGGGCATCGCCGGCCTGGTGGCGGCGTACGAACTGATGAAGCTGGGCCTCAAGCCGGTGGTCTACGAGGCCTCCAAGCTTGGCGGCCGGCTGCGCTCGCAAGCCTTCAACGGCACCGACGGGATCGTGGCCGAACTCGGCGGCATGCGCTTCCCGGTGTCGTCCACTGCCTTCTACCACTATGTGGACAAGCTAGGCCTGGAAACCAAGCCTTTCCCCAACCCGCTGACCCCGGCGTCGGGCAGTACGGTGATCGACCTGGAGGGCCAGACCTACTACGCCGAGAAGGCTGCCGACCTGCCGCAACTGTTCCATGAAGTGGCCGACGCCTGGGCCGATGCGCTGGAAAGCGGTGCCCAGTTCTCCGACATCCAGCAAGCCATCCGCGACCGAGATGTCACCCGCCTGAAAGAGCTGTGGAACAAGCTGGTACCGCTGTGGGACGACCGTACCTTCTATGACTTCGTCGCCACCTCGCGCTCGTTCGCCAAGCTGAGCTTCCAGCACCGCGAGGTGTTCGGCCAGGTCGGCTTCGGCACGGGCGGGTGGGACTCGGACTTCCCCAACTCGATGCTGGAAATTTTCCGCGTGGTCATGACCAACTGCGACGACCATCAGCACCTGGTAGTCGGCGGCGTTGAACAGGTGCCACAAGGTATCTGGCGCCATGTACCGGAGCGCTGCGTGCACTGGCCACAGGGCACCAGCCTTAGCGCACTGCACGGCGGCGCGCCGCGTACCGGTGTAAAACGTATCGCCCGCGCAGCCGACGGGCGCCTGGCGGTTACCGACAACTGGGGTGACACCCGCCACTACAGTGCCGTGCTCACCACCTGCCAGACCTGGCTGCTGACCACGCAGATCGACTGCGAGGAATCGCTGTTCTCGCAAAAAATGTGGATGGCCCTGGACCGGACCCGCTACATGCAGTCGTCGAAGACCTTCGTCATGGTCGACCGGCCGTTCTGGAAGGACAAAGACCCGCAAACCGGCCGCGACCTGATGAGCATGACCCTCACCGACCGCCTCACCCGCGGCACTTACCTGTTCGATAACGGTGACCACAAACCGGGGGTCATCTGCCTGTCCTACGCGTGGATGAGCGATGCGTTGAAGATGCTGCCGCACCCGGTGGAAAAGCGCGTACAACTGGCCCTGGATGCGCTGAAGAAGATCTACCCGAAAACCGACATTGCCGGGCACATCATCGGCGACCCGATCACCGTGTCCTGGGAAGCCGACCCGTACTTCCTCGGCGCCTTCAAGGGTGCATTGCCGGGCCACTACCGCTACAACCAGCGCATGTACGCGCACTTCATGCAGCAGGACATGCCCGCCGAACAGCGCGGCATGTTCATCGCCGGGGACGACGTGTCGTGGACACCTGCCTGGGTCGAGGGCGCGGTGCAGACTTCACTGAATGCGGTGTGGGGTATCATGAACCACTTTGGTGGCCGTACCCACCCCGACAACCCTGGCCCTGGCGACGTGTTCGACGAAATCGGCCCGATCGCCCTGGCCGACTGACACGCAGGAGGCAACATGCGCATTGCTCTGTTCCAGGGCCATCCCCAGCCGCTGGATGTACCCGGCAACCTGCAAAGGCTGCGCCAGCAGGCGCAGCTGGCAGTTGAACGTGGCGCGCAGTTGCTGGTGTGCCCGGAAATGTTCCTCAGCGGCTACAACATCGGCCTGGCTCAGGTGGAGCACCTGGCCGAGGCGGCCGATGGTCCGGCAGCCATGGCGGTGGTGGAAATCGCCCAGGCGTACCGCATCGCCATTGTCTACGGCTACCCGGAGCGCGGCGAGGACGGGGCGATCTACAACAGCGTGCAGTTGATCGACGCCCATGGGCGCAGCCTGGGCAACTACCGCAAGACCCACTTGTTCGGCGAACTGGACCGTTCGATGTTCAGCCCCGGCCCCGATCACTTCCCGGTGGTACAGCTGGAGGGCTGGAAGGTCGGCCTGCTGATCTGCTACGACATCGAGTTCCCGGAGAACGCCCGGCGCCTGGCACTGGACGGCGCCGAGCTGATTCTGGTGCCAACGGCGAACATGGCGCCCTACGATTTCACCTGCCAGGTGACCGTGCGGGCGCGGGCGCAGGAGAACCAGTGTTATCTGGTGTATGCCAACTACTGCGGGGCAGAAGGGCAGATCCAGTATTGCGGGCAAAGCAGCATCATCGGCCCGGACGGCAGCCTGCTGGCGATGGCCGGGCACGATGAATGCCTGTTGCTGGCCGAACTTGAGCATGAGCGGGTGGTGCAGGGGCGCGCGGCCTTCCCCTACCTGAGCGATCTGCGCCAGGAGCTGCACTTGCGTCGAGGCTGACGGGGGCCGCTTTCACATCGACCGCGTGAACCTAAAGCCCTGTGCAGTACCTGTGGGAGCGGGCTCGCCCGCGAAGGGGCCGGGCCTGGGAACAAATGGGTTAGCATGGAAACCGAGCAACCGGAGCCCCCCATGCCTGACGCCACCCGCCACCTGACCCTCGCCAACGGCCTGCAGCTGACCCTGCGCCACGCCCCGCGCCTGAAGCGCTCGGCAGCCGCACTGCGGGTGCACGCGGGCAGCCACGATGCCCCCGCCAAATGGCCCGGCCTGGCGCACTTTCTCGAACACCTGTTCTTTCTCGGTACCTCCCGCTTTGCGCTGAACGATGGCTTGATGCGCTACGTGCAAACCCTCGGCGGCCAAGTCAACGCCAGCACCCGCGGACGTACTACCGACTTTTTCTTCGAAGTGCCACCCAGTGCTTTGGCCGGCGGCCTCGAGCGCCTGTGCCAGATGCTTGCCGAACCCGACCTGGGCAGCGAGCGCCAGCGCCGCGAACGCGAGGTGATTCATGCCGAGTTCATCGCCTGGGCCCGCAACCCGCAGGCCCAGCAGCAGTTCGCCTTGCTGCAAGCGGCCGCGCCTGGCCATCCGCTGGGCGCATTCCATGCCGGCAACCGTTACACCCTGGCCCTGCAGGATCCGCGCTTCCAGCAAGCGCTCGGCGGTTTTCACCGGCGCTTTTACCAGGGCGGGCAGATCACCTTGAACCTGTGCGGCCCACAACCGCTGGATGAGCTGGAGCGAATCGGCCGCCAACATGCCGGGCTATTCGCTGTGGGGCAGCCTGTGGCTCAGGCGCAGCCACCCTGCCTGTCGGCAGCGGCCAACCCGCTGGTGTTCACGCACCAGCAACTCCCAAACGGCGCCGAGCAAGCGCTGGAGCTGCTGACCACTGGCCTTGAAGACAGCCGCCCCGGGACCTGGCTGGGCACCCTGCGTGAGCGTGGCTGGCTGCACAGTTTCAAAGCTGAAACACTGTATGCATTCGCCGGTCAGTTGCTGTGGCACCTCGACCTCAAGCTCAGTGCCAACGCCTGCCCGGACGAAGCCCGCGACCTGCTGCACGGCTGGTTCAGTTTCATGCGCCAAGCCGACCGCCGTTCGTTGAACCAGCAGTTCGGTGCGTTGCAGCGCAGCCGCGCGCACAGCGCAAGCGCACTGGAGCTGGCCCGCCGGGACAGCGCAGGCCGGCCGTTTGCCCAACTGGATGCCCAAGGCCTGCACGCGCTGGATGCGCTGCTTGATGATTTGCCCTGCGCCGAGTGCGGCCATTGGCAATTGCCGCCAGCCGACCCGTTGCTCAGCGCCGAACTGCCCAATGCCAACGCGCAGCCGCTGCCGGCGGCGCTGACCATCAGTGGCCAGCTCCCGGCCTCGCGCCAGTACGCGGCGCTGTACCTGCGCTGGCAGGTGCCTTCGCCCTTGCGCCAGCCGCTGAAACGGGTGCTCGAACAGGCCCTGGCGCCGTTGCAGGAACGCTGTGAACGCGCCTCGGTGCAACTGCAGTTCACCAGTGCCGGCGCTTACTGGCAGCTGCGCTGCGCCGGGCAGCCAGCAGCGGTGCTGCGCACAACGCAACAGGCCTTGGGGTTGCTGCGCGAACCGCCTGCCAGCTGCTGGCAAGCCAGCGCCGCGCAGCCCCCGGCATTGATACCCATCCGCCTGTTGCTGCAGCAACTGCCGGATGCGGTAGCCGGTGGCCTGCCTGAAACAGCGCCGGATTGCTCGCTGGGGCAACAGCACCTCGCTAGCCTGTGGCAGCAATCGCACTGGCATGGCTTGGCTACGGGTTTCGACGCCAGAGCGCTGGGCGCACTGGGTGTTGCCGTGCAGCAGTGCCCCGGCCAAGGTGCGCGGCCTACGCCAGCACCCAGCTGGGCCAGCAAGCGCTGGTACCACGTTAGCGCCCCAGGCAGTGAACATGCCCTGTTGCTGTTTTGCCCACTGCCTGCGGCAGACGAAGCCCGCGGCCGCCTGCTCGCCCAATTACTGCAAGGCCCGGTATACCAAAGGCTGCGAGTGGAACTGCAACTGGGCTACGCGGTATTCAGTGCCTTTCGCCAGATCGAGGGGGTGGGTGGCCTGTTGTTCGGTGTGCAGTCTCCGCACACTGGCCAGGTTCAGGTCCTTGACCACCTGACGGCCCTGCTGCGCCAGGGCGTTACCCTTGACGCCAGGGTTCGCCAGGCCTTGGCCGACCAATTTGCCGAGCCGGCCATGGCCAACACGGAGGTCACCGAGTGGGCATGGCAGACACACCTGGCTACACAACCAGGCCAGCTCGATGGCCTGCGCAGGTCTATCCTGAACACGCGGCAGACGGATCTGGACCAGTTGCTCAGCAACCTGCTCGATACGGGGGCTGTCTGGCTTTGCCTGGCCAACGCTGCCGCGCCAGACACTTCCTGGCAGGGCGAAAGCCCATGATTGTTACGCAAAGTGCAATGGCACTTTTCGAATAATTAACCTTTCGGTACAAATTTTTCTTGTAAGATAGCGCAATCCCAGTTCTGGGAACCTCCTGCGCATGGCGGTACCCAAGTAGTAGCTGAGCAAACCAAAACCCATCCGGAAGGAGTAACTCCATGTGGACCAAACCTGCTTACACTGATCTGCGTATCGGCTTCGAAGTCACCATGTACTTCGCTAACCGCTAAGCCCGGCTTACGGTTCCACGCCTCGGCCTGCCGGGGCGTTTTCGTTTTCAAGATACGGATTTCGCACAGCATAGAGAGTGGCCATGTATATCCAGGTTCTCGGCTCCGCCGCCGGTGGCGGGTTCCCGCAGTGGAACTGCAATTGCGTCAACTGCAAGGGTTACCGTGACGGCACCCTGCGCGCAACGGCGCGCACCCAGTCGTCCATCGCCCTGTCCGACGACGGCGTGCACTGGGTACTGTGCAATGCCTCGCCCGACATCCGCGCGCAGCTGCAAGCCTTTGCGCCCATGCAGCCAGCCCGGGCCCTGCGCGATACCGGCATCAACGCCATCGTGCTGCTGGACAGCCAGATCGACCACACCACCGGGCTGCTCAGCCTGCGCGAAGGCTGCCCGCACCAGGTGTGGTGCACCGACATGGTCCACCAGGACCTGACCACTGGCTTCCCGCTGTTCAACATGCTCAGCCACTGGAACGGTGGGCTGCAGTGGAACCGCATCGAGCTCGAAGGCAGCTTTGTGATCGACGCCTGCCCCAACCTGCGCTTCACGCCCTTCCCGCTGCGCAGCGCCGCACCGCCCTACTCGCCGCACCGCTTCGACCCCCACCCGGGCGACAACCTTGGCTTGCTGGTCGAAGATACCCGTACCAGCGGCAAGCTGTTCTACGCCCCTGGCCTGGGCCAGGTCGATGAAAAGCTGCTGACGATGATGCACGGCGCCGACTGCCTGCTGGTCGACGGCACCTTGTGGGAAGACGATGAAATGCAGCGCCGTGGCGTTGGTACCCGCACCGGGCGCGAGATGGGCCACCTGGCGCAGAACGGCCCCGGCGGCATGCTGGAAGTGCTCGATGGCTTCCCGCGCCAGCGCAAAGTGCTTATCCACATCAACAACACCAACCCGATACTTGATGAAGCATCGCCCGAACGCGCCGAAGTACTGCGCCGGGGCGTGGAAGTGGCCTTCGACGGCATGAGTATCGAGTTGTAAATACAGACGGCCAGACGACACTGAACCCCTGTGGGAGCGGGCATGCCCGCGAAGCAGCCAATACAGTTCATGGCACCGGCTTGGCCGGTGTTCGCGGGCATGCCCGCTCCCACAGGGGTGAGTTGCCAGGCCAGTCAAGCGTTTTACAGGAGCCAGCCGAATGAGCGATGCACTGCCGATGTCCCCTGCCGAGTTCGAGCAGGCCCTGCGCGCCAAGGGCGCCTTTTACCATATCCATCACCCCTATCATGTGGCGATGTACCAAGGCCGGGCCAGCCGCGAGCAGATCCAGGGCTGGGTCGCGAACCGCTTCTACTATCAGGTCAACATCCCCATGAAGGATGCCGCGATCCTGGCCAACTGCCCCGACCGCGAAGTACGCCGCGAGTGGATACAGCGCCTGCTCGACCACGACGGTGCCCCCGGCGAAGACGGCGGTATCGAGGCCTGGCTACGCCTGGGCCAGGCGGTGGGGCTGGACCCCGACCAGTTGCGCTCGCAAGAGCTGGTACTGCCCGGCGTGCGCTTTGCCGTAGACGCCTACGTCAACTTCGCCCGCCGCGCCAGCTGGCAGGAAGCGGCCAGCAGCTCGCTGACCGAACTGTTCGCCCCGCAAATCCACCAGTCGCGCCTGGACAGCTGGCCGCAACACTACCCGTGGATCGACCCGGCCGGCTACGAGTACTTCCGTACCCGCCTGGGCCAGGCCCGGCGTGACGTGGAGCACGGCCTGGCCATTACCCTGCAGCATTACACCACCCGCGCAGGCCAGGAGCGTATGCTGGAAATACTGCAGTTCAAGCTGGATATCCTCTGGAGCATGCTCGACGCCATGAGCATGGCCTACGAGCTGAACCGCCCGCCCTATCACTCCGTCACCCAGGACCGGGTGTGGCACAAGGGGATCACCCTATGAGTTTCGACCGTAACCAAGTGCCGAACTGGCGCCCCGGCTACCGCTTCCAGTACGAACCGGCGCAGAAAGGCCATGTGCTGCTCTACCCTGAAGGCATGATCAAGCTCAATGACAGCGCCAGCCTGATCGGTGGGCTGATCGATGGCCAGCGCGATGTTGCAGCGATCATCAACGAACTCGAACAGCAATTTCCCGGCGTGCCCCAGGTAGCCGAGGACATCGAGCAGTTCATGGAGGTAGCCCGTGCCGAACACTGGATCGTCCTCGCCTGAGTTGCCGCCCACGCCCGCTGTGGGCTTGCCGCTGTGGCTGCTGGCCGAGCTGACCTACCGTTGCCCGCTGCAGTGCCCGTACTGCTCCAACCCGCTGGACTTTGCCGCCCAGGGCCAGGAGCTGAACACCGAACAGTGGTTCAAGGTCATGGCCGAGGCTCGCCAGATGGGCGCCGCGCAAATCGGCTTTTCCGGTGGTGAGCCGCTGGTGCGCCAGGACCTGGCCGAGCTGATTGGCGAGGCCCGCCGGCTGGGTTACTACACCAACCTGATCACCTCCGGCATTGGCCTGAACGAGGCGCGCATCGCCGAATTCAAGGAGGCCGGCCTGGACCATATCCAGATCAGCTTCCAGGCCAGCGACGAGCAGGTCAACAACCTGCTGGCCGGCTCGAAGAAGGCCTTTGCGCAAAAGCTGGAAATGGCCCGCGCAGTGAAGGCACACGGCTACCCGATGGTGCTCAACTTCGTCACCCACCGGCACAACATCGACAAGATCGACCGCATCATCGAGCTGTGCATCGCGCTGGAAGCCGACTTCGTCGAGCTTGCCACCTGCCAGTTCTATGGCTGGGCGCACCTCAACCGGCTTGGCCTGCTGCCAACGCGCACGCAATTGGAGCGTGCCGAGCGCATCACCAACGAGTACCGCGCAAAACTCAAGGCCGAAGGCAACCCGTGCAAGCTGATCTTCGTCACCCCGGACTACTACGAAGAGCGCCCCAAGGCCTGCATGAATGGCTGGGGCAACCTGTTCCTCACCATCACACCTGACGGTACTGCACTGCCCTGCCATGGCGCCCGCCAGCTGCCGGTGCAGTTCCCTAATGTGCGTGAGCACGACCTGCACCACATCTGGTACGAGTCGTTCGGCTTCAACCGCTTCCGTGGCTACGAGTGGATGCGCGAACCGTGCCGCTCCTGCGACGAAAAGGAAAAGGACTTCGGCGGCTGCCGCTGCCAGGCCTTCATGCTGACCGGCGACGCCCGCAACGCCGACCCGGTGTGCGCCAAGTCGGCCGACCACGGCATCATTCTCAAGGCCCGCGAGGAGGCCGAAAGCGCCCAGCTCGCCATTGAACAGATGACCTTCCGCAATGAACGTAACTCCCGTGTCATCGCCCGCGGCTGAATTCAGCGCGGCCCAGGCCGTGGCCGCCGGCACCGACTTTGCCGAACTCAAGGTCAGTGCCGACGGGCTGTTCTGGCTGGAATTCCGCCCAGCCGATGGGGCTTGCCGCATCTGGCACTGGTTGTACTGCCAGGCCCGCTGCCTGACCCCGGATGGCTTCAGCGTGCGCAGCCGGGTCTACGAGTATGGCGGTGGGAGTTTCTGCCTGGGCGCCGACGGGTTGGTGTTCGTCAACGAGCAGGACCAGCAGGTCTACACCCAGCCGCTGGACGACCTGGAACCGCGGGCCCTGACGCAGAATGCCAACTGCCGCTATGGCGATGTGCAATGGCACGACGGCCAGGTACTGGCGGTTGAAGAACGCCACGCCGACCAGGTCGAACATCGCCTGGTCGCGCTGCGCGACGGCGGCTGCGAAGTGCTTGCCGAAGGCGCCGACTTCTATGCTGCACCGACGGTGAGTGGCGACGGCCAGCGCCTGGCGTGGATCGAATGGGACCGCCCGGCACAGCCATGGACCGTGACCCGGTTGATGTGCCGCATGCGCGATGCCAGTGGCCACTGGTTACCCGCGCAGTGCGTGGCGGCAGCCGAGGAATCGCTGCAGCAGCCGCGCTTCGATGGCGAAGGCCGGCTGTACTGCCTGTCCGACCGCAATGGGTTCTGGCAACCCTGGGGCGAAGTCGATGGCCAGTGGCAGGCGATGCCTGCCGAGCAGGCAGACCACGCGGCGGCCCCCTGGCAGCTGGGCACCTGCACCTGGTTGCCATTGGGCCCACACAGCTACCTGGCCAGCTGGTTCGAAAACGGCTTCGGCCAACTGGGGGTGCGCGGGGCCGATGGCCGCACCGAGCGCTTCGCCAGTGCCTACACCCGCTTTCGCAACCTGGCCATAGACAGCGACCACCTCTATGCCATCGCCGCCTCGCCCATCAGCCCGCCGGCGGTGATTGCCATCGACCGCAGCAACCACGAGGTTCGCGTGCTGGCCGGTGGGGCCGAAGTGCTGCCAGCCGACCACGTCAGCCTGCCACAGGCGTTCCACTACGCCAGTGACGGTGAGCAGGCGCATGGTTTCTTCTACCCGGCGGCACGTTCGAAGGGGGCCGCACCGCTGGTGGTGTTCATCCACGGTGGCCCGACATCGGCCTGCTACCCGGTGCTCGACCCGCGCATCCAGTACTGGACCCAGCGCGGCTTTGCCGTGGCCGACCTGAACTACCGGGGCAGCACCGGCTATGGCCGGGCGTACCGCCAGGCACTGCACCTGCGCTGGGGTGAGAGCGATGTGGCCGACGCCTGTGCAGCGGTCCGGCACCTGGCAGCACAGGGCCTGGTCGACCCACGCAAGGCGTTCATCCGCGGCGGCAGCGCGGGGGGCTATACCACGCTCTGCGCCTTGGCGTTCCATGACGTGTTCCGTGCCGGTGCCAGCCTGTACGGGGTCAGCGACCCGATAGCGCTAGGGCGTGCCACGCACAAGTTCGAGGGTGATTACCTGGACTGGCTGATTGGCGACCCCGCCCTGGATGCCGAGCGCTACCGCCAACGCACGCCGCTGCTGCATGCAGGGCAGATCAGGGTGCCGGTAATCTTCTTCCAGGGCGAGCTGGATGCGGTGGTGGTGCCAGAGCAGACCCGGTCGATGCTGGCGGCGTTGCAGGCCAACGGGATCGAGGCGCACGGGCACTTCTACGCGGGCGAGCGGCATGGGTTCCGCAAGGCGCAGAACCTGGCGCACGCGCTGGAAGAAGAGTGGAAGTTCTATTGCCGGGTGTTGGAAGGCTGACCCTGGGGGCTGCTTCGCAGCCCAATCGCCGGCAAGCCAGCTCCCACGGGGATCGCATCAGGGCTGATAGGTGTTTGTCACAAGATATGCAGCGCCTGTGAGATCGAGCGCCGCCCGCGCGGCGCATCGCGAGCTGCGCTCGCTCCTACGTTTGTTTCGGGCCAATTATTCCTGTGGGATTCGCGCGCGAACGCCTTGGTGCATGCCTCAATATCGCGCCGTACAAACAAGGCGGCCGCGCGCGCCTGTCACAGGCGTTACTGGCCCGAAACAAACGTAGGAGCGAGCGCAGCTCGCGATTGCGCCGCGCGGGCGGCGCTCGATCTCACAGGCGCTGAAGATGCTCCGGCTACCCTTGCCAGGAACCATAGAATCTCCCACCTCGACCGCATCAGCCTCAAGCCATGTGCAGACCTGTGCTGGCTTGCCGGCGATTGGGCTGCAAGGCAGCCCCTTGACTCAACTGCCTTCGCCCGCCATGCGCCGCTCATGCTGGAATTTCCAGCGCACATACAGCAGCCCGGCAATGAACAGCCCCAGGCTGACCAGCACTTCAACCCAGCCAAACACCGCCCGCGCCGGGTCGAAGGCTGCCAGCACGCCCTTGATGAAGTAGATATTCACCACGAAGCAGGTCCAGGCATGCGCCCGGGCGCTGCCCAGCAGCATGCCCGGCAGCAGCAATAGCAGCGGCACCAGTTCGATCGCCAGGATCACCTCGACCCGAGCCCCATGCAGGTTGGCGAACCACAGGTTGTTCACCACCAGCAGGGCAATCAGGCCAAAGAAAAACGCCAGGCTAAGCGCCCGCGTCAGGCGTAAGCGCGGTGCCAGCCAGGCCAGCGGCGGCAACACCTTGGGCTTCCTAGCCACGCGCGGCCTCCAGGGCCTTGGCGGTGCTCGCCAGGCGTTGGCCAAGGGCGCGGCACAGGGCGATCTCGTGCGGGTCGAGTTCACGCTTGCCGTCTGCCCCGGCATGGTGGCTGGCGCCATAAGGGGTGCCACCACCGCGGGTTTCCAGCAGTGCCGATTCGCTGTAGGGCAGGCCCATTACCAGCATGCCGTGGTGCATCAGCGGCAGCATCATCGACAGCAGCGTGGTTTCCTGGCCACCGTGCAGGCTGGCGGTAGACGTGAACACACCGGCGGGCTTGCCTACCAGTTCACCGCCCAGCCACAGACTGCTGGTGCCATCGAGGAAGTACTTGAGCGGCGCCGCCATGTTGCCGAAGCGGGTTGGGCTACCCAGCACCAGGCCGGCGCAGTGGCGCAGGTCGTCGAGGGTGGCGTACAGCGCGCCGCTGGCCGGAATGTCCGGGGCCACGGCTTCGCATTCGGTGGAAATCGCCGGCACCGTGCGCAGGCGCGCTTCCATGCCGGCCAGCTCGATGCCGCGGGCGATGTGCCTGGCCATTTCGCTGGTTGCACCATGGCGGCTGTAGTAAAGCACCAGGATGTAGGGTTGGCTCACGGCAGGATCTCCAGCACTTTCTCTGGTGGGCGACCGATCACCGCCTTGTCACCGGCAACCAGGATCGGCCGCTCGATCAGCTTGGGGTGCTGGACCATGGCCTCGATCAGCTGTGCATCGGTCAGTGCAGGGTCGGCCAGGTTCAATGCCTTGTATTCATCCTCACCCGTGCGCAGCAGCTGCCGTGGGGCCAGGCCCAGCTTGCCGAGCAAGGTCTTGAGGGTGGCGGCGTCTGGCGGGGTCTCGAGGTAGCGCACGATGATCGGGGTTAGGCCACGGGCTTCGAGCAGTTCCAGCGCGCCGCGGGATTTTGAGCAGCGCGGGTTATGATAGAGCGTGAGGTCAGTCATGTGGGGTCGCATCCAGCTGGTTGTGGCGGCTATTCTAACCGCAGCGACTGACCAGTTTGCTTTAAAACTCGAGAAGGATTGACCCATGGCAAGGCGTCTGGCAGCAGTACTGGCCATCACCGCGAGCCTGATGCTCGGTGGTTGCGGTGCCGATTATGGCGTAGACCAGCACGGCAATACGGTTAAGGCCGAACAGATCGACGGGCACTGGCTGGTGCTCAATTACTGGGCGGAATGGTGCGGGCCGTGCCGTACCGAAATCCCGGAACTCAATACCGCGGCCAAGCAGTGGGCGGCCGAGGGTATCAAGGTGGTGGGGGTGAATTTCGATGGTTTGCAGGGCCAGGACCTGAAGCAGGCCGCCGAAACCCTGGGCATCGGGTTCACCGTACTGGCCCAGGACCCGGCCGAGCGCTATGACCTGCCGCGCAGCGAGGCGTTGCCGGTAACCTACATCATCGATGACAAGGGCAAGGTGCGTGAGCAGTTGCTGGGCGAACAGACCCTCGAAGGGCTGCAGGCCAAGATCAAGGCCCTGAAGCAGGGGTGACAAGCTGCAAGCGACAAGCTACAAGCGACAAGCGACAAGCGACAAGCTACAAGTTTCAAGCTACAAGAAAAGCAGGCCGGTGCTAGGAGCTGCTTTTTCTTGAAGCTTGAAGCTTGAAGCTTGAAGCTTGCAGCTTGCAGCTTGCAGCTTGCAGCTTGCAGCTTGCAGCTTGCAGCTTGCAGCTCGCAGCTTGCAGCTGCGCTCAGCCTTCTTCAGGCCAGAAGCGCAGCGGCTTGCCCTCGGCCGGCCAGAAGCGCAGTTGCTCGATGGGCGACACATCCCAGCGCTGCACCGTTTCCAGCGCCTGCAGGAAGCGTTTTTCCTGCTCCATCAGCGCCGGCGCACACAGCTTGCGGGTCTTGCCGACCTTGCCGAAGCTCAGGTGCTGGCCGTCCAGCGTGTAGGGTGCAAACCAGTGGTTGCAGCCGGCATTGCCATAGGCACGGCCATCACTGGCCAAGGTCAGGGTCAGGTGGCTGTAGTCGATCAACGGGCGCTCACCAATCCACTCCAGCACATAGCTGCGCTCCTGCTGCAACTTCGAAGGTTGCGCAGCGCAGCCGAGCAGGCCGGTGGCAATCAGCGCGCCGGTCAGCAGATTCTTCACTCGGCGCTCTCCTGGCAACGCGGGCACACATGCTTGTCGCCACGGCTGGCCCAGCCCAGTTCGGCGACACGTGCGCTGGCTGCAGGCTGGCGGGCTTGCTTGCCCAGCTTGGCGTCTACGGCGAACTCGAAGTCCAGGGCGGCGTCACAGTGGTCGCACTCAACCTTCCAGTTGAGGATTTCCAGCTCGTTGAACACCGGGCCACTGGCCACGGCAACCCACTGGCCGCGCGGGTTGATCAGGTGGCGCACGCTCTCCACGGTCAGGCGCATGGCCAGGTCCTTGCTGCCCTTGAGGGTCACCAGCAGGGTATCGCCTTTGTGCATCGAACCGCCGTTGCCAGTGACCTGATAGCGGCCTGGCACCAGGGCGCGGCACTCGATCAGGGTGTGTTGCGGGTTGAAAAGGGTATAGCGGAAATCGTGCTCGACCATGGGTCCTCCAGAAATGCCGCGTATCCTAGCATTAACCCATGACCAGATTCTGTGGATTGCCTGCCGCCCAGCAGTTGATGTTGTCCAGCGTGGTAGTGGCGATCGCAGCCAGCGCCTCGCGGGTCAGGAACGCCTGATGTGCGGTGATGATGACATTTGGAAAGGTCAGCAGGCGCGCCAGCACATCGTCTTGCAGCGGCTGGTCGGAGCGGTCCTCGAAGAACAGCTGGGCTTCCTCTTCATAGACATCCAGCCCCAGGTAGCCGAGCTGGCCGCTTTTCAGCGCGTCGATCAGTGCCGGGGTGTCGACCAGTGCGCCGCGGCCGGTGTTGATCAGCATGGCGCCATGCTGAACTTCGGCCAGGCTCCGGGCGTTGATCAGGTGCCGGGTGTGTTCGGTCAACGGGCAGTGCAGGCTGATGATGCGCGCTTCGCGTAGCAGTTCGGGCAGTGGCAGGTAGCGCGCGCCGAGGGCCAGCAGTTCCGGGTTGGGGTAGGGGTCGTAGGCCAGCAACTGACAGCCGAAACCGGCCATGATGCGGGCGAAGGCTGCGCCGATCTGGCCGGTACCCACTACCCCGACCGTTTTGCCATGCAGGTCGAAGCCGGTCAGGCCATGCAGGGTAAAGTCCCCTTCACGGGTGCGGTTGTAGGCCCGGTGCAGGCGCCGGTTGAGCGCCAGGATCAGCGCCACGGCGTGCTCCGCCACCGCGTGCGGTGAGTAGGCGGGTACGCGCACCACGGCCAGGCCCAGGCGTTGCGCAGCGGCCAGGTCGACGTGGTTGTAGCCGGCCGAACGCAGGGCGATCAGGCGCGTGCCGCCGTCGGCCAGGCGCTGCAGCACCGAGGCGTCCAGTTCGTCATTGATGAAGGCGCAGACAATCTCGTAGCCGTCGGCCAGCGCTGCGGTGTCGAGGCTCAGGCGGGCAGGCTGGAAATGCAGGTCCAGGGGGTTACCGCTGGCGGCTCGGGTGAAGCTTTCCTGGTCGTAATGCTGGCTGCTGAACACTAGCGCGCGCATGGTCAGGGTTCCTTTGTCGGGCGTGTCCGGGGTAGCTGTTGGCAGTGAGTTCAAGCGCTCGACCGCGCCTGGGCTGCCAGGCGGCTGATCGCGGCATCCAGTTCATCCAGTGCCTGCTGGGCCTGCGGGCTTTCCTGCTTGAGCAAGGTTTCACTGCGCTGGCACGCCGCGCGCAACTGCGGCACGCCGCAATAGCGTGAAGCCCCGTTCAGGCGGTGTACCTGTTCGATCAGGCCCTCATGGTCATTGGCCAGGCGCGCGGCGCGGATGGCTTCGCGGTCGGCCTCCAGCGAGGCCAGCAGCATGTTCAGCATATCGGCGGCAAGGTCCGCTTTCCCGGCTGCCAGGCGTAGGCCTTCTTGCGGGTCGAGCACCTTGAGTTCATCGCCGTTGCCGGTGGTTTCAGCCGGCGCCTGCTGCGGCGTGCCCAGGCTGAGACCGGTCCATTTCATCACCACCTGTGCCAGTTGCCGTTCACTGATCGGCTTGGTCAGGTAGTCATCCATGCCGCCGTGCAGCAATGCGCGTTTCTCGTTGGCCATGGCATGGGCGGTGAGGGCGACGATGGGCAATGGGTTGCCACTTTGGGTGTTTTCCCAGCGGCGAATCTGTTCGGTACAGGCGCGGCCGTCCATGCCGGGCATCTGCACATCCATCAGCACCAGGTCGAAGGGTTCCTGCTGCACGGCCTGCAGTGCCGCATAGCCATTGTCGACCGCCAGTACTTCGGCACCCAGGTCCTCGAGCAGCGTCTGCACCAGCAGCAAATTTGCAGGGTTGTCGTCGACACACAGTATTTTCGGCCGCCGCGGGCCGTTGCGGCTGTTCACCTCGCCCTGCAGGCGGCGGGGCTGGACCAGCTCCAGCAGCAGCCGGCGCAATTTGCGCGTGCAGGTAGGCTTGGACAGCAACTGGCCATGGCCATTGGGCAGGAAGGGGTGGTACAGCGCCTGCTCGGTGGTCGGGCACAGCACCACGCACTGGCAATGGTAGCGTTCGAGCTGTTGATGGTAGCGGCCCAGTTGTTCTGGCGACAGGTTGCCCAGGTTGGCGCCCAGCACCGCCAGCTCGAATGGCTGCCCGGCCTGGCTGGCGGCCTGCACGGCTTGCAGCAACTGGTCGTAGGTGGCGAACAGGCTGACACTCAGGCCACAGTCTTGCAGCTGGTGCTCCAGGGCCTGCCGGGCCAGTTCATGGTTATCGACGATGGCGGCACGGCGGCCCAGCAGCGCTTGCAGCGGTAGTTCTTCGATGTCGTCGTGCGCCTTGGGCAGGTTCAGGCTGATCCAGAACTGCGAGCCCTCGCCCGGGGTGCTGTCGACGCCGATTTCGCCACCCATCTGCTCGATCAGGCGCTTGGAAATCACCAGGCCCAGGCCGGTACCACCTGGCTGCCGGGCCAGCGAGTTATCGGCCTGGCTGAAAGCCTGGAACAGTGTACGCACGTCCTGCGGTGACAGGCCGATGCCGGTATCCTGCACGCTGATGCGCAGTTGGGCATGATCCTCATGCTCATCGTCGAGCATGGCGCGCACGACAATGGTGCCCTCGCGGGTGAACTTGATGGCGTTGCTGACCAGGTTGGTGAGGATCTGCTTGAGCCGCAGCGGGTCACCGACCAGCGACGTGGGCGTGTCGCGGTAGACCAGGCTGAGCAGTTCCAGTTGCTTGGCATGGGCGGCCGGGGCCAGAATGGTCAGGGTGTCCTGGATCAGGTCGCGCAGGTTGAACGGGATGCTGTCCAGCACCAGCTTGCCGGCCTCGATCTTGGAGAAGTCGAGAATTTCGTTGATGATGCCCAGCAGGTTGTCGGCAGACTTTTCGATGGTGCTCAGGTAGTCCAGCTGGCGCGGGGTCATCTCGCTTTTCTGCAGCAGGTGGGTAAAGCCGAGAATGCCGTTGAGCGGGGTGCGGATCTCATGGCTCATGTTGGCCAGGAACTCCGACTTGATGCGGCTGGCCTCCAGTGCCTCCTTGCGCGCCATGTCCAGTTCGATGTTCTGGATTTCGATGGTTTCCAGGTTCTGGCGCACGTCTTCGGTGGCCTGGTCGATGCTGTGCTGCAGTTCTTCATGGGCGTTGTGCAGGGTTTCGGCCATGCGGTTGATGCCGCGCGCCAGTTCGTCCAGCTCATGGCTGCCCATGGTCGGCAGGCGCTCTTCGAGGTGGCCGTCCTTGAGCTGGTTGACCGCGTGCTTGATACGTTCGATGGGGTCGTTGATCGAGCGGCCCATGCGCAATGCCAGCAGGCCGCTTAGCACCAGGCAGGCGAGGATCAGCAGCAGGCTGGTGAACAGGTTGCGGTAGCCGCGCAGCAGGGTGCCATCGTGGGACAGCTCGATCTCGACCCAGCCCAGCAGCCGCTCGGCTTCGGCAGGCACGGCCTCGGTGGCCAGGTCCCGGTGGTGGCCGAACACGGGCATCAGGTAGCGGGTGGCGTCATTGCCGCTGCGCTGCAGCAACTGGGTGCCGGTGCCGCCGCTGGGTGGCTGGTTGAGCATGCTCGGCCCGGCATGGGCCAGGCGCGTGCGGTCCGGCGCCAGGAAGGCAACCGAGCGCACGTCGCTCTGCTCCAGGGTTTGCGCGGCGATGCGCTCCAGCTGCGCAGGCGCCAACCGGGCCATGGCCGGGGCGGCCAGCGGCGCCAGCTGTTCGGCGATCATCTTGCCGCGCTGCAGTAACTGGGTGCGCAGGTCGTTTTGTTGCAGCCAGGTGAAATAACTGCCCAGCACCAGCGCCATCAGGCCTGCCGGTAACAGTGCCAGCAGCAGAACCCGGCTGCGGATTCCCAAACGATCGAGCACACTCGCCTCCTGTGATGTGCCTGGCCACCGTCAGTGGTGACGGCCAAGACGCGACGTTACTCTGCCTGGCACGCCATTGCATCTGTTTAGTCGGTGTTTTGCGCCGATCCTGCAGCACGGGTCGTATCGCGGTTGCCTGGCAGGGCGCACATACACAATAATCGCGTAATTGAGAATGCATGGCAGTTGCCAATGAGTCCTGTAGCTATTCACAACCCCAATGTCCTCGCCATCGAGGACGACCCAGTGCTGGGCGCCTACCTGCATGAAGAGCTGCAGCGCGGTGGCTTCCACGTCACCTGGTGCCGCAGTGGCCTGGAGGGCCTGGAAACGGCAGGCCGCCAGGTCTTCGACGTGGTGCTCATGGATATTCTGCTGCCTGGGTTGAATGGTCTGGATGCGCTGGCCCAGTTGCGCCAGCGCAGTACCACACCGGTGATTCTGATGTCGGCGCTGGGCGCCGAGGCAGACCGCATCAGCGGCTTTCAGCGCGGGGCCGACGACTACCTGCCCAAACCCTTCAGCATGGCTGAGCTGCAAGTGCGCATTGAAGCGATCCTGCGCCGTGTAGCGTTCGAACGCCGCTACCAGGCGCCGCAGCCGCCGGCAGAGGCGGGCGCGCTGCACTTCGACGAGGGCCTGTGCGATGTGCGCCTTGATGGCCGTCTGGCCGGGCTGACCCCCAGCGAGTTTCGCCTGCTCGACACCCTTTACCGCAACCAGGAGGAAGTGCTGAGCAAGGCGTTCCTGTACCAGCAGGTGTTGCAACGCGGCTATTCGCGGCACGACCGCAGCCTGGACATGCATGTCAGCCAGATCCGCCGCAAGCTCAAGGGCATCGGTTATCAGGGGTTGCAGATCCGCACCGTATGGGGCAAGGGCTACGTGTTCGGCGTGGGTGAGGCGCAGTAGCATGCTCGACCGCCATTCGCTGTTCTGGAAACTGGCCATCCTGCTGGTTGGCTTCTGCCTGCTGATGATCGGCCTCAGCTACACCTGGGGCCAGCGCATGGAGCTGCAGAACGCCTTCTTGTCGGAGCCGGCGCGCCAGACCTTGCGCGGCTATGCCAGCGAGGCCGAGCAGGCCTGGCGCAGCGGTGGTCGGGCCGGGCTGGACCAGTGGGTGGCGGCGATGCACCAGCGTGAACATGGCTGGGTGGGTGTGCTCGATATCAACCTGAAACCGCTCGACAGCGCGGTCCTCAACCCGCAGATCATGCAGCGCCTGACCCGCCTGCGTGGGGTCGACTGGCCGATGAGCCGGCGCAGCGTCGAGCAGCCGTGGCTACGTATCCCGTTCCCCGGTGCGCCCGAGCAGGGCATGCTGGTGATCGAACTGCCCAAGCGCTTCAACCCGGACCAGCACCGCGTGCTGTGGCGCATCATCACCAATGGCATCATCCCGGGCCTGTTCACCTTGCTGCTGTGCGTGGGCCTGTACCGCATGCTGATCGTGCCGTTGAACCAACTGCGCGAGCAGGCCCGGGCCTGGCGTGCCGACCAGCTTTCGGCTCGCCTTGATTCGCGGCTCATCGCCCGGCACGACGAGCTGGGGGAACTGGCCCGCGCCTTCGACCAGATGGCCGAGCGGCTCCAGGGCACCGTCACCCTGCAACAACAGCTGCTGCGCGACTTGTCCCATGAAATGCGCACCCCCCTGAGCCGTTTGCGCGTGGCTTGCGACGGGGAAACCGATCTGCAACGCCTGCGCGAGCGCCTTGGTCGGGAACTGGACGGCATGCAGCAACTGGTCGAGGCAACCCTGCAACTGGCCTGGCAGGACGCCGAGCGTGCGCCGATGAACCTGGAGCCGATCGAGGTTCAGGCCTTGTGGGACCTGCTGGCCGAGAATGCCTGCTATGAAAGTGGCTGGGCGCCCACGCGGCTGCGTTGCGAAGTACCAGACGGTTGCTGGGTGCAGGGTAACCTCAACCACTTGGCCCAGGCGCTGGAGAACCTGCTGCGCAATGCCATTCGGTATTCGCCGGCCGACGGTGTCGTGCGCTTGGGTGGGCAACGTGAAGGTGGCTACTGGTGCCTGTGGCTGGAAGACGAGGGCGGTGGCGTGGGCGACGATGAGCTGGAGCGGATTTTCGCGCCGTTCTTGCGCCTGGACGGTTCGCGGCCCGGCGTGGGTGGCTTTGGCCTGGGGCTGAGCATTGCCCGCAGCGCCATCCAGCGCCAGGGTGGCACGCTGTGGGCGCAGAACGGCAAGCGCGGGTTACGCCTGTGCATGAGGTTGCCGGTGCAGCAGCCCCCATCATATAGCCTGTAGCTATATCCACTACAGATTGCGTGATATGGCGGGGAAGGGTTTGCCGGTATGATAGGCGCCCCTGCCGTCCGGATTGTGAAATACACCATGACCTTGCAGTACCCAACCATCGCCGATTGCGTCGGCAATACGCCACTGGTTCGCCTGCAGCGCATTGCTGGCCAAACCAGCAATACCCTCCTGCTCAAGCTCGAAGGTAACAATCCCGCCGGCTCGGTGAAGGACCGCCCGGCCCTGTCGATGATCACCCGCGCCGAGTTGCGTGGCCAGATCAAGCCCGGTGACACCCTGATCGAAGCCACCTCCGGCAACACCGGCATCGCCTTGGCGATGGCAGCGGCGATCAAGGGCTACAAGATGATCCTGATCATGCCGGACAACTCCACCGCTGAGCGAAAGGCGGCCATGACCGCCTACGGCGCCGAGCTGATTCTGGTGACCAAGGAAGAGGGCATGGAAGGTGCCCGCGACCTGGCCGAGAAGCTGCAGCGTGAAGGCCGCGGCCTGGTGCTGGACCAGTTCGCCAACGGTGACAACCCGGTTGCCCACTACAACAGCACTGGCCCGGAAATCTGGCAGCAGACACAGGGCAGCGTCACCCATTTCGTCAGCTCCATGGGGACCACCGGCACCATCATGGGCTGCTCGCAGTACCTGAAGGAGCAAAACCCGGCGGTGCAGATCATCGGCCTGCAACCGATGGAAGGTTCGGCCATCCCGGGTATCCGCCGTTGGCCGCAGGAGTACCTGCCGAAGATCTTCGACGCCACGCGCGTAGACCGCGTGGTCGACATGTCGCAGCAGGAAGCCGAAGACACCACCCGCCGCCTTGCCCGCGAAGAGGGCATTTTCTGCGGCGTGTCTTCCGGTGGTGCGGTTGCCGCCATGCTGCGCCTGTCCCGTGAGGTGGAGCATGCAGTAATGGTGGCGATCATTTGCGACCGCGGTGACCGTTACCTGTCCACCGGCCTGTTCGATCCCAGCTAAATGACCAAGAAAAAAACCAACAGCGGCCTGCGCTTCCAGCCGGCCGGCGGTAGCCGCAGCCCCCAGGTCCCCGTGGGCAAGAAGCAGCGCCTGGACATCGAGCGCCTGGCCGGCGACGGCCGTGGCATTGCCTTCCATGAAGGGCGTACCTGGTTCGTCAGTGGCGCCCTGGCCGGTGAGGCTGTGGAAGCGCGGGTGCTCAATGCGCGCGGCAAGGTGGTCGAGGCCCGCCTGGAGCGTGTGCTGCAGGCCAGCCCCGAGCGCCGTGAAGCCCCCTGTCGCCATTACAGCCGCTGTGGTGGCTGCACCCTGCAGCACCTGCCGCACGAGGCGCAACTGGCGCTGAAGCAGCGGACCTTGGCCGAACAACTGCAACGGGTGGCCGGTGTGCAGCCCGACGCCTGGGCGCCGCCGCTCAGCGGGCCAGCGTTCGGCTACCGGCGCCGTGCTCGCGTGGCGGTGCGCTGGGACGTCAAGGCGCGTGAACTGCACGTCGGCTTCCGTGCCGAAGCCAGCCAGGACATCATCGCCATCGACGATTGCCCGGTGCTGGTACAGCCCTTGCAGTCGATTCTGCGCCACCTGCCGACGGTGCTGCGTTCGCTGGAAAAACCGCAGGCCCTGGGCCATGTGGAGCTGTTCAGCGGCTCTGCCGAAGCGCTGCTGGTGCGCCATGTGGCGCCATTGCCGGCGCAGGACCTGGCCCGGTTACAGGCGTTCTGCGAGCAGGCCAACGCGCAGTTATGGCTGCAAGGCGAAGGTGAACCGGCGCCCGTCGAACCTGCGGCGCCATTGGGCTTTGCCCTGGCGCCGTGGCAGCTTGAGCTGGCCTGGCGCCCTGGCGACTTCGTGCAGGTCAACGCCCAGGTCAATACGGCGATGATCGAGCAGGCGCTGGCCTGGCTTGCGCCGCAGGCCGATGAGCGGGTGCTCGACCTGTTCTGCGGCCTGGGCAACTTCGCCCTGCCGCTGGCACGCCTGGCGCGTGAAGTGGTAGCAGTGGAAGGTGTGCAGGCCATGGTCGATCGGGCCGCGGCCAATGCCAGAAACAACAATGTGCATAACGCACGGTTTTTTCAGGCCGATTTATCGCAGCCATTGGCCGGCACCGGATGGGCCGCCGAGGGCTTTTCTGCGGTACTCTTGGACCCACCGCGGGACGGTGCTTACGAGGTGGTGCAAGGCATCGCCCGCCTCAAGGCCAGCAGGCTGGTCTATGTATCGTGCAACCCGGCCACACTGGCGCGAGACGCCCAGGTGCTGGCCGGCCAGGGGTACCGGTTAACACGGGCCGGGATTCTCGACATGTTTCCTCAAACGGCGCATGTCGAGGCCATGGCGTTATTCGAAGCGGGCTAGCTGACTGGCCCCTTGGTGCGGCCGCCACGGAAGGGTGGCTGTACGGTGATCGCCAGCGCCGCCGTGAGTGCAGCGCTGTATGGAAAGGTAAAACAAGATGGTACAGGTGAGAGTGCACCAGCCGGTCAACACGGACGGCAGTATCAATCTCGATGCATGGCTGGATCATGTGGTAAGTGTCGATTCGGCACTGGATCGCGCAGCGCTGAAAGAAGCCTGCGAGTTTGCTCACGAGGTCGAAAAAAAGGGCAACCCCGCCAAGCATTCCTGGGCGGACGGCACGTCCAGCTTTCAGGCAGGGCTGGAAATTGCAGAAATCCTCGCCGACCTCAAGCTCGACCAGGATTCGCTGGTGGCCGCGGTCATCTACCGTTCGGTGCGCGAGGGGAAGGTCACGCTGGCCGAGGTCAGCCAGCGCTTTGGGCCGGTGGTCTCGAAGCTGATCGACGGCGTGCTGCGCATGGCCGCCATCAGCGCCAGCCTCAGCCCGCGGCAGTCGCTGGTGTTGGGCTCGCAGGCGCAGGTCGAAAACCTGCGCAAGATGCTTGTGGCCATGGTCGATGACGTACGCGTGGCGCTGATCAAGTTGGCCGAGCGGACCTGCGCCATCCGTGCGGTCAAGGCGGCCGACGATGAGAAACGCCTGCGCGTCGCGCGTGAGGTGTTCGACATCTATGCGCCGTTGGCGCACCGCCTGGGTATCGGCCATATCAAGTGGGAACTGGAGGACTTGTCCTTCCGCTACCTGGAGCCCGAGCAGTACAAACAGATCGCCAAGTTGCTGCACGAGCGCCGGCTGGACCGCGAACGGTTCATCAGCGACGTGATGAACCAGCTGCAGAACGAACTGCTGGCCACCGGGGTGAAAGCCGACATCAGCGGCCGGGCAAAACACATTTATTCGATCTGGCGCAAGATGAAGCGCAAAGGCCTGGAATTCAGCCAGATCTACGATGTGCGCGCAGTGCGTGTGCTGGTGCCGGAAATTCGCGACTGCTATACCGCACTGGGTATCGTCCACACCTTGTGGCGGCACATCCCCAAAGAGTTCGACGACTACATCGCCAACCCCAAGGAGAACGGCTATCGCTCGTTGCACACGGCGGTAATCGGGCCTGAGGGCAAGGTGCTGGAAGTGCAGATCCGTACCCACGGCATGCACGAGGAAGCCGAGCTTGGCGTGTGCGCGCACTGGCGCTACAAAGGCACCGACGTCAAGCCAAGCTCCAACCACTACGAAGAAAAGATCTCCTGGCTGCGCCAGGTGCTGGAATGGCACGAAGAGCTGGGCGACATCGGTGGCCTGGCCGAGCAACTGCGGGTCGACATCGAGCCGGACCGGGTTTATGTGTTCACCCCGGACGGGCATGCCATCGACCTGCCCAAGGGTGCGACACCGCTGGACTTCGCCTACCGCGTGCACACCGAAATCGGCCACAACTGCCGCGGCGCCAAGATCAACGGCCGGATCGTGCCGCTGAACTACAGCCTGCAGACGGGCGAGCAGGTCGAGATCATCACCAGCAAGCACGGCAACCCGAGCCGTGACTGGTTGAACTCCAACCTGGGCTATGTCACCACGTCGCGGGCCCGGGCCAAGATCGTGCACTGGTTCAAGCTGCAGGCGCGCGACCAGAACGTGGCCGCCGGCAAGACCTTGCTCGAACGGGAGCTCAGCCGCCTGGGCCTGCCGCAGGTGGACTTCGAGCGCCTGGCGGAGAAAACCAACGTCAAGACCGCCGAAGACATGTTCGCTTCGCTCGGTGCTGGCGACCTGCGCCTGGCGCACCTGGTCAACGCTGCCCAGCAGTTGCTGGAGCCCGAGCGCATCGAGCAGATCGAACTGGTGCCGCGCAAGCCTGCCGGGCCGCGATCCGGCAAGCGTGGCGACATCCAGATCCAGGGGGTTGGCAACCTGCTGACGCAGATGGCCGGCTGCTGCCAGCCACTGCCGGGCGATGCCATCGTCGGTTACATCACGCAAGGCCGTGGCGTGAGCATTCACCGCCAGGATTGCGCCTCGGTGCTGCAACTGGCAGGCAAGGAACCGGAGCGCATGATCCAGGTGAGCTGGGGGCCGATACCGGTGCAGACCTACCCGGTCGACATCGTCATCCGTGCCTACGACCGCCCGGGGTTGCTGCGCGATGTGTCGCAGGTGCTGCTGAACGAGAAGATCAACGTGCTGGCGGTGAACACCCGCTCGAACAAGGAAGACAACACCGCGCTGATGTCGCTGACCATCGAAATTCCAGGCCTGGACGCGCTGGGGCGGTTGTTGGGGCGCATCTCGCAGTTGCCGAACATCATCGAGACGCGGCGTAACCGTACCCCTTGAGACCGCGGCGCCTGCTTCGCGGGCTTGCCCGCTCCCACAGGTACGGTGCAGTTTTCGAAACCTGCATCCACCCTGTGGCAGCGGGCAAGCCCGCGAAGAAGCCACCACCGAAGGACCTGCCTCAATGACCTACACCCTCGAAGACCTGCTGCACCTCATGGCCCGCCTGCGCGACCCGCAGTACGGTTGCCCATGGGACCTGCAGCAGAACTACGCGAGCATCGTCCCGCATACCCTCGAAGAGGCCTACGAAGTCGCCGACACCATCGAGCGCGGTGACTTCGAGCACCTGCAGGGTGAGCTGGGCGACTTGCTGTTTCAGGTGGTCTACTACAGCCAGCTGGCCAGGGAGGAGGGGCGTTTCGAGTTCGATGGCGTGGTCGACAGCATCACCCGCAAGCTCATTCGGCGCCACCCGCATGTGTTCCCCACGGGTGAGCTGTATGCGCCGCTGGACACCCCCCGCTTGAGCGAGGCCCAGGTCAAGTCGCGCTGGGAAGAAATCAAGGCCCAGGAACGGGCGGAAAAAAGCCTGCCTGAGCAGTTGTCCCTGCTCGACGACGTACCCACGACCTTGCCGGCGCTGTCGCGGGCGGCCAAACTGCAAAAGCGTGCGGCCACGGTCGGCTTCGACTGGCCTGCGGCGCTCCCGGTGCTGGATAAAGTCCGCGAGGAGCTGGACGAAGTGCTGCAGGCCATGGCCGAGGGTGATGCCGATGCGCTCGAAGATGAGGTCGGTGACCTGCTGTTCGCGGTCGTGAACCTGGCGCGCCACCTCAAGCAAGACCCGGAACATGCCCTGCGCCGCGCCAATCGCAAGTTCGAGCGGCGTTTCCGCTTTATCGAACAGGCATTGCGCGACAGCGGTCGCCCTATTGAAGCGTGTAACCTTGACGAGCTGGACGCCCTGTGGGGTGAAGCCAAGCGTCAGGAAAAGAACCTGCCCAGCTGCGGCTGAGCTGTTGCATAAGTGAGTGAACATTCATGAGCCTTTCCCTTCGCGACCAATTGCTCAAAGCCGGTCTGGTCAACCAGAAACAGGTCTCGCAGACCAACAAAGCTGAAAAGAAACAGAAGCGCATGGAGCACAAAGGCCAGGTCGACGTCGACGACAGCCAGCAGCGTCTGGCCAAGGAAGCCATGGCCGAAAAGGTCAAGCGCGACCAGGAGCTGAACCGCCAGCAGCAGGAAAAGGCGGAGCAGAAGGCCCGTGCCGCACAGATCAAGCAACTGATCGAAGCCACGCGCCTGCCCAAGCTGAGCACGGAGGACTATTACAACTTCGTTGACGACAAGAAGGTCAAGCGTATCGCCGTCAACGCGCTGATGCGTACCAAGCTGAGCAACGGTGCGCTGGCGGTGGTGGCCCATGCCGGCGGTTACGAGGTGATCCCGCGCGAAGCAGCGGTGAAGATCCAGGAACGCGACCCCAGCCGTATCCTGTTGCTGAACACCCATGTTGAGGAAGCGGACGAAGATGACCCGTACGCGGCCTACAAGATCCCTGACGATCTGATGTGGTAAAAACGAAAAACCCCGCTTCGGCGGGGTTTTTCATGACGAATGGGGTCATTGCGTGGTGCGCTGGTTTTCCAGGTTCTCGAGCTCTGCCCGGTACTGGTGGGCCTCGTGTTCATTGTGGAACATACCGACCAGTTGGCCTTGTTGGTGCACATCCCAGATGCGTACGCCAGCGGCCACGCCTTCGTGGGACATTTTCGATTCGTCGCGTTCGGTTACTTGGACTGTCATCGTTAAACTCCACTTCTTGAGAGGGCTGCGACACTCTGTCGCACACCTTCTTTATAGAGTTTGTTAGCAGCCTAAGTAAATAAAACGGGCATGAAACAAGTTTCATGAAGGCTCAAAGGTGTAGTGCCTAGGCTGGCCCTATCGCCGGCAAGCCAGCTCCCACAGGGAACGCCTGGAGCCTGAGCCTTGCATAGAACCTGTGGGAGATTCTATGGTTCCTGGCAAGGGTAGCCGGAGCATCTTCAGCGCCTGTGAGATCGAGCGCCGCCCGCGCGGCGCAATCGCGAGCTGCGCTCGCTCCTACGTTTGTTTCGGGCCAGTA